>JAJXTK010000391.1 GCA_021783935.1 Myxococcales bacterium
GACGACAAGGTCCTCGTCGAGCGCTTCGTCGCTGGAAGGGAGATCACCTGCGGGGTGCTGTCGCTCCCCGAGCTCGGCGAGACGCCCGTGGCTCTGCCGCCGACCGAGATCCTCTCGCGCGCGGCCGAGTGGTACGACTTTCAATCGCGCTATGGCCGCGGCGGATCGGAGCACCTCTGCCCGGCCCCCCTGCCCCCGACCGTGGCCGCGCGCGTGCAGGAGGTCGCCCTCGGCGCGCATCGGGCGCTCGGCGTCCGCGACCTGTCGCGCGCCGACTTCGTCGTCGCGAGCGACGGCGAGCTCGTCCTGCTCGAGGTCAACACGATGCCGGGCATGACGGCGACGAGCCTGTTCCCGGAGGCCGCGGGCGTGCACGGCGTGCCGTTCGATCGCCTCTGCGATCGGCTCGTGCACGCTGCCAAGCGCCGCGGCACCAAGGCGCGCAACAGCGCGGTGCCCTTCCCGAGCTGACGCGATCGACGCCGCGGCGCGCGATCATGCCGCGCATCGTCGTCGCGAGCGTGCGCTGCGCGGAGTAGGCTCTCGCGCAGATGGCCGCGACCGATCTCGAGAAGCCAGCGCCCCGCATGCAGGCGCCCGAGAGCCGCGGCCGCTCGTTCGCGCCGTCGCGCCCGAGCGATCCGAGCGCGCCCAAGCGGCTGATCAAACCCTACCGCCCGAGCGCGGTGAAGCAGTGGCGCTTCTTCGAGGCCTACTCCGTCACGCTCCTGGTCATCGCGAGCTACGTCTGGCTCAACGTGAAGCGACGCGTCTTCGGGCTCGCTTGGTACGACCGGGCGGTCGTCGAGGTCCACAAGCGCAACGCCAAGCGCATCGAGAACGCGCTCCTCGAGCTCCAGGGGCTGTTCATCAAGGTCGGCCAGCTGCTCTCGATCATGGCGAACTTCCTCCCCGACGAGTTCCGCTCGGAGCTCGAGGGGATGCAGGACGCCGTGCCGCCGCGCCCCTTCGAAGAGATCGAGGCGCGCATCGTCCGCGAGCTCGGCAAGCGCCCCGACGAGCTCTTCGCGCACTTCGAGCGCACGCCCATCGCGGCCGCCTCGCTCGGCCAGGTGCACGAGGCGCGCCTCGCCGACGGCACGCACTGCGCGGTGAAGGTGCAGCACCGGGACATCGAGGAGGTCGTGAAGCTCGACCTCGTCCTCATCCGCAAGATCATGGGGATCGTGCAGTGGTTCGTGCCCGTGCAGGGGCTCGACAACTACTACCGGGAGATCCGTGAGCTGCTGCTGCAAGAGCTCGACTTCGAGCTCGAGGCCGAGAACATCCGCCGCATCCGCGCGAACTTCTCGAGCGACGGCGGCGTCGAGATACCCGAGGTGGTCGCGGCGCTGTCGACGTCACGGGTGCTGACGCTCACGTTCGTCGAGGGGCTCAAGGTCGGCGCGCTCGACGAGATCGAAGCGGCCGGCATCGACCGCAAGAAGCTCGCCGAGAAGATCGTCCACACCTTCTGCCAGATGATCTTCGTCGACGGCGTCTATCACTGCGATCCGCACCCCGGCAACCTGCTCGTGCAGAAGCTCCCGAGCGGCGATCCGAGGCTCGTGCTCATCGACTTCGGGGCCGTCGGGCAGCTCTCGCAGCCGATGCGCGAGGGGATCCCCGAGTTCCTCGAGGGGGTGCTCCGGCGCGACACCGATCGCCTGATCAAGGCGATGCGCAAGATGGGCTTCTTGAGCTACGGGTCCGACGAGGCCGTCGTCGAGAAGGTCATCGAGCACTTCCACCGCAAGTTCCAGGACGAGGTGAAGATCGAGTCCTTCAACCTCAAGGACATCAAGCTCGATCCGCAGCGCAGCTTCGACAACCTGATCGACCTGCGGAACATGAACGTCGGGCTCAAGGAGCTGAGCTCGTCGATCCACATCCCGCGCGACTGGGTGCTCCTCGAGCGCACGCTGCTGCTGCTCACCGGCGTCTGCACCCAGCTCGATCCGAACATGAACCCGATGCAGCTAATCCGGCCGTATCTCCAGCAGTTCGTGCTCGGCAACCGCGACTGGACGCAGATCGCGATCGAGGCGGTGCGCGACACGGCGCTGCGCGCGATCGCGCTCCCCGAGAAGCTCGATCGCTACATTCAGAAGGCCGTGCGCGGCGAGCTCGAGGTGCGCGTGCGCGGCATCCGCGAGGGGGTCGACGCGATCTACGCGATCGGCCGGCAAGCGATGTACCTCGCCGTGACCACGGTGCTCGGCGCGGGGGCCGTGTTCTCGCACGCGCAGTGGCATGACGACCGGCTCGCGCGCACGCTCGCCTACGCGGCGATCGCGCCCGGGATGCTGTTCCTGCTGTTCAGCGTGCTCGATCGGCCCGCGCGCCGGCGGTGATCGCCCGGCGCGCGCCCTTCGCCCGCGCTACATGCACTGGCCGTTGATGCAGCTCTGGCCCGAGGCGCAGTCGGCCTGCGCGGTGCACTGCGCGCTCGCCTCGGCGGACGAGCGGCAGACGCCGTCCTTCGCGCAGGTGCCGATGCGCGCGTCGATCGACTTGCACTGGTTGTCGGTGGTGCAGGTGTAGCGGCAGAACCCGTCGAGGCACGTCTGGTTCGCCGCGCACTGCGCGTTGCCATTGCACTTGGTGATCGGGTGCGTGTTCGGGACGCACGCGCCGCCGAGGCACTGCTGCTGCGGATCGGGCTGGCCGTCGGCGCCGAGGCACTGCGAGCCGGACGTGCACCCGGCCGCGCACTGACCGTCGACGCACTGCTGCCCGCTCGGGCACGTCGCGCCGTTCGCGTCCACGCCGCAGACCGCCTTGCTGGCCCGCACGCACACGCCGTCGGCGTTGCAGTTGAAGCCGGTCGCGCACGGGGTGCTCGCGTCGCAGGCCTCGACGCACGCGCCGTTGGCGCAGACGCGACCGGTGCCGCACTCGGAGGTGTACTTGCAGGTGCAGCCGACGCCCGTGCAGGCTGGCACCGCCACGCAGCTCCCGGCGACGCAATCGTAGCCCGACGCGCCGCAGTCGGTCGCCACCGCGCAGACGAGCGGCTTCGGGGTGGTCGCGGTCGGCGCCTCGCAGAAGCCCGACCGGCAAGTGAAGCCCTTGGCGCAGACCGCGTCCTGCGCGCACGCGAGCAGGCAACCTTGGTCGGTGCAGACGGTGCCGTCGGTGCAGACCGTGTCGCCCGCCTTTGTGCACGGGGTCGGCGTCGGCGGCGTCACGGTCGAACACCCGAAGCCGTCGCACTGGTAGCAGCCCGTCGCGTCGCAGTAGTAGTCGGCGGCGTTCGAGCCGCCGCACCCGGGCGCGAAGGCCGCGGTGAGGACCGAGGCCATCGCGAGACCGGCGACGGCGGCGCCGGCGGCGAGGCGACGCACGCGAATCGGGAGCGGGTTTCGGGCAAAATTGGGCGCGGCGGACATCAAGGCCTCCAAGAGCGTGCGGGCGCCGGACGGGGCCCCGCCGTCGAGTATTCACGTCGCGTGCCGGGCGGGCAAACGCGATTCAACCGGGCCTTCGCGCGGCGAGCCCCTCGCGCCCGGTATGAAGATCGTGAACGAGCCGCCACGCCCGTGTGAATCGGCTGGCAGAGGCGGCGCCCCGCGGCGACGGAGCGGCGACGCGTGCGCCCGGCGCATTCGCCGCTCGGGCGCGCTCGGGCCGAAGCTGTTAGAATGGAAGCGCGTGCCCAACCGGAGCGACCCGCCCTACGAGAGCGACCGCCCCACGAGGAGCAGGACGGTCGTCACCGTCGTGCACGACGTCGCGCCCGCGCCGGCGCAGCGATCGTCGAAGGCCTGCCTCGTGATCATCTACGGCGCCGACCTCGGGCGGCGCGTCGTGCTCGACGGCAGCCCCCTCGAGATCGGTCGGTCGGTGAAGTGCGAGCTCCAGCTCGATCAAGAGTCGGTCTCGCGGCACCACGCGCGCATCACGTGGGACGGCCACCGCTACAAGCTGACCGATCTGAGCTCCACCAACGGCTCGTATGTGAACGACGAGCTGGCGAACGAGCGCGCGCTGCGCGACGGCGACCAGCTGAAGATCGGTCGCACCATCCTCAAGTTCCTGTGGGGCGACAGCGTCGAGACCGAGTACCACGAGGTCATCTACAAGCTGATGACCTTCGACGGGCTCACGCAGGTCCACAACAAGCGCTTCTTCCACGAGACGCTCGATCGCGAGGTCTCGCGCGCCATCCGCTACGGGCGACCCATGTCGCTCGTGCTGTTCGACATCGACCACTTCAAGCACGTCAACGACACGCACGGCCACCTCGCCGGCGACGCGCTCCTGCGGCAGCTAGCGACCAAGGTGCGCGATCAGATCCGGCGCGAGGACGTCTTCGCGCGCGTCGGCGGCGAGGAGTTCGCGGTGCTCTTGCCGGAGATCGAGCTGCCCGGAGCCCTGCAGTTCGCCGAGAAGCTGCGCCGGCTCGCGGAGGTCTCGACCTTCCGCTTCGAAGACGTCGCGCTCGCCATCACGCTGAGCCTCGGCGTCGCGCGGCTGACGCCGGCGACCAAGGCCGGCGAGGATCTCTACCGCGACGCCGACGAGGCGCTGTACGCGGCGAAGCAGGGCGGGCGAAATCGCGCGGAAGTCGCCGTGCGGAAGTAGCGCGCGCGGGGCCTCGCAGGCTGTCGAGGAGCGGCCAGCTAGCCGTCGAGGACCACGCCGCTCTTGAGGGCGCGGGTCACCAGCGCGCGCAGCTCGGCGTAGGTCTCCTCGGCGACCGGCGCGAGCGCGTCGGCGCCGAACAGGTGTCGAAGCGCCGCGCGCAGGGTCGGCGTCGCGCCGGTGTTGAGCGCCGCGCGCGTCAGCGCCGCGCGCAGGTCGGGGGCGAGCGCCGTGCTCACGGCCATCGCGTCGTTCGGGATCGGCCCGAACGTGGCGAGCACGTGCACCGGCTTGGGGTTGCTGCCGTCGGGTTCGGTCCACCCGCCGCGCAGGACCTTGCCGGCGGGCGAGAGCGAGGCGAACGTCGCGCCGACGTCGGCGAGCCCGTTCACGACGTGCCGCACGACCTCGGCGTGGCTCTGGACGAACGACTCCTGCTGGAACGCGGTGGCCGGATCGACGCCGTGCGCCGCGAGCAGCAGCCGGGGGAACACGTAGCCCGCAGCCGAGCTCCGATCGACCCAGGCCGCGCGCGCGGCGTGCACCTCTTCGACGCTCTTCCACGGCGAGTGCTCGGGCACTATCAGGCACGCGTGGTAGGCGGCGGAGCCGGCGCGGACGCATTGCGCGATCGGCGAGACGCGCCCCGAGAGCTCGAGACGCGCGAGGATTACAGGGGGAAACCAGCCGAAGCTCGCGCGCCCCTCGACGAGCGCGCGCTCGAGCGCGCCGTAGGACGCGACGCGCATCGGCGCGACGTCGAGGCCTACCGCGTCGCCGAGGGCTCGGCACAGATCGACGAGCGCCTGGCGCGTCCGATCCCCTTCGACCGACGGCGCGAAGCCGAACACGAGACGTGAGGTGTCCGGCGCCGGCGGGTTCGAGGGGGGCCGATCTTCAATTGAGCTCACGAGACTCCTGCGCGCTCGAGGATCACGCCGCTCGAGGCACGGCAGCTCACTTGTAACGGACCCCGTTCGAAGCCGTCAAAGGCGCGACAACGGCGGCGGCTCGCTTCGCTGCTTGCCGACGGTGGAGCTTGCGGGTCCAATTCGGCGCCATGCGCCCACCGCCGAGCTCCACGAGCCCCCGCGCCCACGCCTTCCTGGTCGTCGCCGCCGCACTCGCCTTGCCTCTCGCGCTGATCAGCGCCCTGGTCGCGGGGTGCGGAGGCCCATCCAAAGAGCCCGCCCACGCCGTCGCCGCGCCGAGCGCGTCGACCAGCGCGATCGCTGCGACCGCCGCTGCGACCGCGAGCGTCGATGCCGGAGCGGCGACCGTCGACGCGGCGCCGTCGGCGACGGGGTACTGGCCGGTGCCCGACGCGGCGATGGCGAGCGCCTCCGTCGACGCAGGTCCACCGCCGGCCTGCTGGGTGGGCTTCAAGGCGACCGGCAATCCGGTGGCGGACGTGAACGATCTCGGCGCGCGCTGCGCCAAGGGGATGACGCAGATCGTCCCGCCGGTGAAGCAGCCCTTCGCGCAGGGGGAGAAGAAGCAGATCCCGCTGCTCATCCCCGCGCCTGGCTGCTACCGGATCATCGCCGTCGGCGGCGCCGGGGTGAAGGACGTCGACCTGGAGGTGCGCGACACCAGCGGCAAGCTCGTCGCCGCCGACGACACGCCGAACGACGTCTTCCCGATGAT
>JAJXTK010000392.1 GCA_021783935.1 Myxococcales bacterium
TTCGGGTCGTTCTCGCGCGAGCCCGACTACCTCTCGATGACCGGTGGGCTCGGCTTCACCCAGTACTTCGACCAGAAGAACGTCGTCTTCCAGGCGAACTACACCTACGGCCACGATCAGGCAGGCCGCAGCGGGACGCCGTTCAGCGTCTACGAGCACCTCATCAACACGCACTTCACCAACGCGGGCCTGTCGTTCGTCCTCGACCGCTCGACGGTGATGGTGCTCATGGCCGACGCCGTCTTCGAGCGCGGAGACACCTCGAAGCCCTACCGCTACGTGCCGATGTTCGCGCCCGGCGTGGCGCCGACGATTCAACGCGGCGCCTCGATCGACATGGTCAACCAGGACCGCCTGCCCGAGCGCCCGCTCGAGCAGGTGCCCCTCGCGCGCGACCGCTACGCGCTCACGTGGCGCTACCTGCACCGCTACGAGGCCTCGACGATCCGCTTCGACGAGCGCGTCTACGCCGACACCTGGGGCCAGCGCGCGACCTCGACCGACCTGCGCTACCTCGCCGACGTCTCGCGGCGCGTGATGATGGGCCCGCACCTGCGCTTCCACGCGCAGAGCGCCGTGGACTTCTGGCAGCGCGCCTACGTCGCCAAGCGCGGCCCCGATTACGGCGGTTGGTATCTGCCCGCGCTGCGCACGGGCGATCGCGAGCTCGGCGCGCTGCTGACCACCACGGCGGGCGGGAGCATGCAGATCGCCATCGGCTCGGACGAGCGGCCGACCGAGTGGATGCTCGGCTTCATGGCCGACGGCGGGTGGACCAACTACCTCGACGCGATCTACATCACGCAGCGCTTCGCCATGTACGGCGGCATGACGCTGGAGGCCGAGCTGTGAGCCGCGCGATCGGTTGGATGCTCGCCGTCGGCGTCTGCGCGCTCGCGGCCTCGTGCCTCTCGTGCGGCAGCCCCGTGCACGACCAGCAGGTCGCGGAGATGGGGCCCGAGCCGCCCGGCGAGCACCCGGGGCCGCTGCACCGCGCGGGCCAGCCGTGCCTCGTCTGCCACGGTTGGCTCGGCCCCTCGCACACCGAGTTCGCCGTGGCGGGGACCGTCTACAAGGCGATCAACGACAAGACCGGCGTCGACGGCGCGATCGTGATCTTCACGACCCCCGATCAGAACTCGATCGCCGTGCAGACCAACGCGGTCGGCAACTTCTACGTCGTGAAGGACAGGTGGCCGCTGTCGTTCCCGTATCAGGTCCAGGTGCAGTACCCGAAGCTGCCGAACAACATGAAGATGGCCTCGCCCATCAGCCGTGACGGCGCCTGCAACGACTGCCACGCCGATCCGGCAGGCCCCGCCCGCTTCGGTCACATCTACCTCGTCGCCGACGTGGCCGACTTCCCCCAGTGACGCCATGCGAACGAAGAGCCGCACCCCAGTCACGCTCCTCTTCACCGTCGCGCTCGGCGCGCTCACCGGCGCCGGCGCGTGCTCGGCGCCGCCCGCCTCCAACGGGTACGTCGAGCTCAGCGAGCAGCTCAAGGCGCCGTTCGAAAACGGCGACGTCGCGCCGGCGATCGGCATGAAGTGCGGCACGCTCGACTGCCACGGAAACATCGCGCGCAACATGCGCATCTACAGCCAATACGGCCTGCGCATGGCGCTCAACGACACGCCCGGCGGCATGCCGATCACCCCCTTCGAGGTCGACGCCGACTACCGCTCCGTCTCGGGCCTCGAGCCCGAGATCATGGATCAGGTCATCGCCGACGGCGGCGCGAATCCCGAGCGGCTCACGTTGATCCGCAAGGCCCGCGGCACCGAGCACCACAAGGGGGGTGCGGTCGTGCAGGTCGGCGATCCGATGGACACCTGCCTCACCACTTGGCTGACCGGCTCTCCGAACAAGGACGCGTGCGACCAGGCCGCGCAGCCGCCGGCTTGGCAGTGACGGCCAGGCGCCCGCGCCCGCTTCCGAGAACGTCCCCACGGCGCGCCCGCACGGCGCGCGCGCCCCATCCGAGGAGCCCTTCCATGCAGTTCGTCTCGAAGCTGACCTCCCTGTCTGCCCTCGTTGTCGCGCTCGCCACGGCCGCGGTCGGCTGCGGCGGCTCGAGCCCGGACGCCAAGAACGGCGGGAGCGAGAAGGCCGACGGCGATCTCACGGGCAAGGCGGCGCCCGACTTCTCGCTGCCGCTCAAGAGCGGCAAGCAGTGGAGCCTCTCGGACGCGCAGGGCAAGGTCCTCATCGTCGATTTCTGGGCGACCTGGTGCAAGCCGTGCCGAGAGTCGTTCCCGGCGCTCGACGAGCTCTACAAGAAGCACAAGAAGCAGGGCTTCGAGCTGCTCGCGATCAACATCGACGACACCCCCGACGAGGTCGACGAGTTCCTCAAGAGCACCGGCGTGCACTTCAAGATCGGCTTCGATCCGGGCGGCGAGAAGATCGCGGGCAAGAAGTATCCGATCCCGACCATGCCGACGACCTACGTGATCGACAAGAGCGGCAAGGTCCGCCACGTGCACGCAGGCTTCCACGACGGCGAGCCCGACGAGCTCGAGGCCGAGGTGACGAAGCTGCTCGGCGGCGGCGGCGACTCCGACGGCGACGAGTGAGCGCGCCCCCGCTCCCACCTCGTCGAGGGTGACGCGAAGGCGCGACGCGGACGACTCGGTCCGCCTCGCGCCTTCGGCCGTTCTGCGGTCGATCACCCCGCTCAGAACGCGGACATGAACAGCTTCGTCAGGAAGAAGTCGGCGATGAGGATCGCGATCGACACGGCCACGACCGTCGCCGTCGTGCTCTTGCCCACCCCTTCGGTGCCGCCACGCGTCTGCAGCCCGTAGTGGCAGCCCACGATCGCGATGATGTAGCCGAAGAACGGGGTCTTGCCCGCGCCCGCGAACAGATCACGCAGGTTCACGGTCTCGAGCGCGGAGCTGAGGAAGAACCCAGGCGGGATCGAGAACTGCGCCGAGACGACCATCATCGCCCCGAAGAAGCCGAGAGCGAGGGCGAAGAACGAGAGCACCGGCATCACGACGATGCTGGCGATCACGCGCGGGAGCACGAGCTTCTTGATCGGATCGGCGCCGAGCGCGCGGATCGCGTCGACCTGCTCGGTGACGTTCATCGAGCCGACCTCGGCCGCCATGCCCGCGGCGACGCGACCGCCGACGATCACGGCGGTGAGCGTGGGGGCGAGCTCGCGCGCGAACGACAGGCCGATGACGCGGCCGACGTACTCCATGCCGCCGAACTTCTGCAGGCCGAAGGCGAACTGGATCGCCATGACCATGCCGATGAAGATCGCGGTGACGCTCGCGAGCCCGAGCGACGCGACCCCCACGGCCTCCATCTGGTAGACGATCTGCCGCATCTCGAACGGCCGGCGGAAGAGCGCCAGGAATGTCCGGCCGCTCATCTGGGCGACGACGCCGAGGTGATCGAGCAGGTTGAGGAGGTGCTGCGCGTAGGCCTCGGCGAGCGTGACGCGGGGCTTGGGCGCGCGCAGCGGCAGCCCCGCCGACGTGATGCTCGGGCGCTCGCCCGGCAGTGACTCGCGCCCGCCGTCGCCGCCGGCACCCGAACGGGTCGTCATCGCGTCACTCCGCCGCCGTCGAGAAGCCGTGCGCGAAGGCCGCGAACGAGTCGGCTGCCGCGTCGTACTGCGCGGGCGGCGCGACGAGCACGAGGTCGTAGACGCAGCCGTCCTTCTTGAGCACCCAGACGTCGAGCACGAGCAGAACGCCGTCGAGCTTCGCGTTCACCACCGTGTGGCGCGCCTCGCGCCCGTCGAAGGGCACCGTCTGCTCGAGCTTCACGTCGCGCCCGGTGAAGCCGATCAAGAGGTGGTTGGTGAGCGCCGCGAGCGGGACGTCGTCGGCGTCGCGGCCGCACTGCGCGTGCACCTCGATCGAGCCACCGGAGGCGCGATCGCGGTAGGCGAGCATCGCGTCGTCGAGCTCGACGCGCTCCCAGCTCGACGGCACCGGCCCGACCCGGAACGACGCGCGCCCGGCGTGGAAGACGCGGCCGTCGAAGTGGTCGTGAGCGCACGCCGACGCGGACGCGAAGAGCAGCGCGAGGGCGAGCGTCGAGGCGCGCATCAGAAGGTCACCCAGAGCCGGCGCACGCGGCCGTCGTCGGTTTCGAGCCCGTCCTCGCAGAGGTAGATCGCGCTGCCGGCGATCGCGGGCGACGCCTCCTGGCTGCCGGCGCCGCGATACGACCAGAGCGCGCGCGCGGGCGAAGGAGCGCTGGTCAACGACGCGGCGAGCACCGAGACCCCTTCTTTGTCGCCGACCGTGACGGCGAGCTTGCAGACCGGCACCGCGCCGGCCTGCTGCGCCATCGGCGGGCAATCGAGCGCGACGCCCGAGGCGAGGCCCGGCGCGAGACTCGGATCGAGCGCGACCTGGGTCATGGGCTGGGCGACGTTGCCGCTGCCGTCGATGCGCGTGACGAAGACGCCGAAATCGTCGCGCCCGGCGAGCGAAATCGCCTCGGCGGCGTTCGGGTCGTCCTCGAGCCACGCGACGATCGCCCCGCCGTCGCCCCGCGGCGCGATGGCCGGCGAGTGCGAGTGCAGCGTGGTCTTGGCGAGCGCGCGCTCGGCGAGCTGCGGCTTGAGGTCGCGTGAGCCGACGATGGTGAACCACACGTCGGCGAAGCCGGTGCTCGCGTTGTCGCGCGCGTCGCTCCACACGATCGCGATCTTTGGCCCCTGCGGGCCGGTGCCGATCGTCGCGACCGCGACGTCGGCGAGATCGCCCCCGCTGCCGCCGACGCGCACCTCGCTGCCCTGCTTGTTGCCGTTCTTGTCGAGGTGCACCGCGTAGACGCCGGGCGCGCCCTTGCGAGCGTCGACCCACGCGAGCAGGTAGCCCCCCTCGGGCGCCGGCAATGGGGTCAACGCGACGTCGGAGGCGCCGCCGGCCGCGCGCGTGATGCGCACGTTGCCGCCCACGCGCCTGGCCGCCTCGTCGAGCCGCGCGGCGTAGACCTCCTCGTCTCCCTCGCCGCGCGAGACGTACGCGAGCACCCCGCCGCCCTTTTCGAGCGCGCTCGCGGCGATCGCGACGTCGCCCTTGGAGAGCGCGCGCTCGCTCACGACGTCGACAGGGGCGAGCGGATCGCCCGCCGCGTCGAGCGCGCGCACCGACACGCGGGCCGCGCCCGGCGCGATCGCCCCTCTGGCCCGCTCGAGCTTCCCCTTGCCCTTGCCCTTCACGGTGACGACGTCCTCTTCGAGATCGTCCGGCGCGTAGGTGACCCACGCGACGTACGCGCCGCCGCTCGCCGTGCGCGCCGCGTGCAGCCCGGCGAACTGCGGCTCGCGACCGAGCGCCGTCGCCGCTTCGAGACGAGGCGGCGTGGGCGGCGCGTCGACGGTCTCGGTGTAGACCCAGCGCGGGCCGGGCGGCGGCGCGGCGCGCGTCGGCACCGGCGTGAGCGCCACGATGGCCGGATCGCTCGGGCCCTCGGCGAGCACGTCGCACCCGCTCGCGCGGCAGTACAAGTCGAAGGCGTGCTGCACGGCGCCGCCGGCGACCTCGACGTCGATCATGTCGGTCTGCAACGGCGCGAGCGTCGGCCCGCCGAAGCGCAGGAGGAACGGGCGCAGATCCTTGAGCTCGCACGCCGCCTGCTTGGTCGCCGGGTCGCCGTCGAAGAGGCACGCCGAGCCGTAGGTGAGCACGGCGACGTCGTCGCCCTTGGTGGCGGGCGCACCCGAGGCGTCGCGATCGAAGAGCGCGTCGAGGTCGGGGAGGTTGTCGTCGTAGGGGAACCAGAAGGCGCGCGGCCGGCTGGCGCCCTCGCCGCTCGAAGACAGGCGCGCGAGCGCGAAGCGACGGCGCGACTCGTGGGTCGGGCGCGGGCTCACGTCCTCCCAGAGCACCACCGGGCCGCCCGGCGTCGGCCTGAGCCCGACGAGCGACTGATCGCCGCGCGGCGGCAGCGCACGCGCCGGCTTGCCCACGAGCTTGGGCTTCGGGCCGGTCGCGTCGACGACGGCCGAGAAGATGTGGTCGTCGATCTCGCGCCGATCGCCGAACAGCACGACCACCTTGCCCGCCTCGGGCAGGCGCGCGACGTCGATCTCCGGCATCGCGGTCGCCTCCGCGATCGCCACCGGTTCGCTCACCGTCGCGCCCTTCTCGCCGACCGAGAGCACGAAGAGCCGCGCGTTGCGCTTGACGTCGTCGCCCCACGCGACGCCCTGCTTGTCGAGCGCGACCTGCACGGTCGCCACCGCG
>JAJXTK010000393.1 GCA_021783935.1 Myxococcales bacterium
CGACACGCTTCGATCGTACTGCGCCGCCGCCTCCCGCTCCCTTCCCCCGCACCGCGGGGGAAGGGCTGGGGATGGGGGCTGTTAGAACGCGACCACTCGCTCAGCAGGAGAACCACACCCGGCACCCCGGGTGCTACGCTTCGTGCGAAATGTCCCCGGAGATGCGCATCGCAATCCAGCGGATGAGCCGCGACGAGCAGCTCGAGCTTCTCGACGAGGTTTGGTCGCTCGTGCGAGACGACGCGCTCCCGCTGCCGGCCCCGCACGCCGCGGAGCTACGACGCCGCGTCGCGGCCGCCGATGCCGACGGCGTCATCGGCGAGCCGTGGGCACAGCTTCGCGACCGCCTTCGTAGCGGCACGTGACTCGCCGGATCTTCCTCCGCCCCGACGCGGCCGAGGACCTCCGGCGCGCGGTCGCCTGGTACGAGGAGGAACGCGAAGGGCTCGGCGGGGAGCTGCTCGCGGACCTCGACGCGGCGATGGCGCGGATCGCCGAGGCGCCAGAGACATTTCCCGCGGTCATGCCGCCGACCCGCCGAGCCCTCCTCACTCGGTTCCCGTACGCGGTGTACTTTCGCCCTTTGGGGGAGCACCTTCAGGTGCTCGCGGTTTTCCACGCGCGGCGCGCCCCCGCGGCGCTGCGCTCGAAGCTCCGGTAGCTGGGCGGGGCTGCTCTACGACGACTTCAGGTCCGCGTCGTACGCCGAAGCCGAAGCCGACGCCGGAGCCGGAGCCGAAGCCGATGCCGATGCCGAGGCCGAGGCCGTTGCCGTTGCCGTTGCCGTTGCCGACGCCGAGCCCTCGCGCCCGCGCTCACCGCAAGCGGCTTGCCCCACTGCCCATTTCCCAAACGATTTCCGAAATGTGACCCTCCGTTCTGGCGCCAGAACGCCCGTTCGTTCGACCTTCGCTACGCTCGCTCTTGATGGCTTCCAAATCCGAACTATCCCCCGCGCGCCGCCCGCGCCCGCGCGCGATCGTCGAGGCCGAGCACGGCGAGCCGCCCGTGAAGCTGACGTTCGCCGAGCGCTCGCTCGTGAACGAGGCCCTGCGTCGCGGCGAGGACGTGCGCGAGCAGTTCGAATCGGCGGTCGCCTCCTACGGCCGATGGCTGCTCGGCGCCGTGTTCGACGGCGACGCCGCGGCCGCGCTCGACGACCGGTCGAACAACCCCGTGTGGCGAGAGCTGCTCCGCCGCGCCGGCGGGCCGACCCTCAAGATCAGCCGCCGCATGCTCTACGTCGCCGTGCAGCTCGCCGCGCGTGACAAGCGCATCGTCGACCAGAGCTGGCAGGGGCTCGACGCGGGGCGAAAGGAGCTCTTGCTCCCGCTCGCCAACGACCAGCGTCTTCGCGAGGGGGCGCAGCACGTCTCGAAGTTCAACCTGACCCAGACCGACACGCGCCAGTACGTCGCCGAGCAGCTCCGAGCGAGCGGCCGCGCGCCCGCCGTGCGCCTGACCGTCCCGCTCCTCGTGCAGCGCGTGTCCAAGCTCCGCGCGTCGCTCGGCAGCGCCGCGGCGCTGAAGAGGGTGCACACGCTGAAGGAGTCGGCGGATCCCAGCGAGCGCGCCGAGGCGGCCGACGAGATCGACAAGCTGCGCGGGGTGCTGGGGGAGATTTCCAAGGTGCTTCGCAAGCGGTGAGAGGCAGGCACGGGAGGCCGGAAGCGGTGCCGAGGCCGGAGCCGAGGCCGGAGCCGCTGCCGACGCCGACGCCGCTGCCGACGCCGATGCCGACGCCGCTGCCGACGCCGACGCCGCAGCCGACGCCGCCCCCGACTCGCACCCGCCTGCGCGTGGCGCCTCACCACACCAGCGTCGCGCCGATCTCCTTCAACCCCGCCCGCCGCACCTCGTAGTCGGGCAAGAGCCGCCCCAGCGCCGCCCAGAACGCCGGGCCGTGCTCCTCGTGCGCGAGGTGCGTGACCTCGTGGGCGAGCACGTAATCGACCAGGCTCCGCGGGGCCTGGATGATCCGCCAGTTCACGCGCACGACGCCGCCCGAGCAGCTCCCCCACCGCTTGGCCTGCTCCGTCACCACGACCCGCTCGACCTCCAGCTTCGCCTTCGCGGCCCACGCGCGCGTCCAACCGGGCAGCCGTTCCCGCGCGTGTCCCACGTACCAGCGACGCACGGCGTCCCCGACGTGCCGACGACGCTCGTCGAGCGCGAGCCCCTTGGGCGTCGAGACCTCCAGCCAGCCGCCGCGAAGCGACACCCCGACGCCCGAGGGCACGAGCTTCAGGCGGCACTGCCGCCCCAAGTAGCGGAAGGTCTCGCCCGACACGAATTCCTTCGTCGTGGGCGCCGGCGGCCGGTCGCTCCGCCGCTTCAGCCGCTCGACGACCCAACGGGCCTTCGCACGCACCACGGCGTCGAGCTTCTCGATGCTCGTGCCCTTCGGCGCGGTGACCACGAGCCCCGTCTCGGGATCAATCGTCAACGCCGCCGTGGCCCGCCGGGCGCTGCGCCGGATCTCGTAGCGGATCGTCGTCGTCCCCCAGGTGATCTGGGACCGCTCCGACATCAGCGTCCTCGGCGGCGCTTGAGCAGATCGACGATCGACTCCGCGAGCCCCTCGGCCTTGTCGGTGGGCACCTGCGCCGCGCGGAGCTGCCGCTTGATCAGCCGCCGCATCTCCCGCTGCACGTCGTCCTTGTGCACCCAGTCGACGATCCCGACCTGCGGCTCGAGCTGCTCTTCGAGCAGCGTCGCCAGCTCCTTCTTCGATTCGTCGATCGCGCCGTAGCCCGCGCGGGGCGGCGCGCCGACCTTCATCGGCGCGGGCGGGGCGATGAGCCCGTAGATCGCGAACCCGGTCTCCGAGAGCCCGAGCTGCTCGGCGGCGCCCGCCTGGTCGCGGAGCTCGGCCTTGATGCCCTCGAACTTCAAGAGCATCTGGGCGGCGTCGATCCGCTTGGCCTTGCGGTCTTCGATGAGCTGCTCGAGCCGCTCGCGGAGCGACGTGTAGAACGCCGGGTTCTCCTCCAGGTGGACGTGGATCTCCTCCTTGATCGCGTGCTCCATCTCGGAGGCGCGGGCCTCGTCCGACTTCAGCGCCGCGAGCTTCTCGTCGAAGGCCGGCGTGAAGAGCGAGACCTTCTGCACGAGGATCTGGATCCCCTCGGCGACGACCGCCTCCTCGATGAGCTGCTGGACCTTGGCCCCGCAGTCGGAGACGTCGATCTTGCCGTCGCGGTAGCGCGCCGCCGCCGTCTTGCGGATCTTCCCGAGCCACTTCGCGTCGCCCACGTACGGGAGCGCCCTCGGATCGGGGAGGAGCATGTCGAGGCTCTGCGCGAAGCGCCGGAACGCGACCTCGAACTCGGCCCGCACGTCCTCGGGCTCGAGCACCGCGACGCAGACATCGAGGTCGTCGCGGTCTTTGACGCGCACGAAGCTCCGCATCGCCGCCGCGTGCCGTGCCTCGAGCCGCGGCAGCTCGTCCCCCTTCGGCTTCATCGCGCCCTTCACGTCGGACGGCGAGAAGATCGCGAGCGCCTCCTGCAGCGCCTCGGACACGCCCCAGTAGTCGACGATGAGGCCGTAGGTCTTCGCGTCGGCGGTGCGGTTCACGCGGGCGATCGCCTGCAGGAGCGTGTGCTCCTTCAGCGGCGAGTCGAGGTACATGACCTGCTCGATCGGCGCGTCGAACCCCGTGAGCAGCATGTCGCACACGACGAGGATCTGGAGCTCGTCGTCCTTCTTCAAGAACCGCTCGATGAGCTTCTTGCGCTCCTCCTCGCCCGTCTTGTGCCGCGCGAGCGCGGCGTCGTCCTTGTTGGTGCTGGAGATGATCACCGCCGACGCCGGGGCGTTCAGGCGATCGAGGGTCTCCTTGTAGAGGCACGCGGCCTCGCGCGAGCAGGCGACGATCTGCGCCTTGAACGCGTTCGGCTGGATGTGCTTGGTGAAGTGCTCGATGAGGTCGAGCGCGATCGCCTCGATCCGCTTCGGCGCGCCGGCGATGGCGGCCTCGGTGCCGTACTTCTTCTTGATCGCCTCGCGCTCCTCCTCGGTGCGATCGGCGAACACGCGGTCGAAGATCGCGTCGAGCGTGTTGCCGAGGATGCGCAGCTCGGGGAGGCGCGACTCGTAGAAGATCGGCAGCGTCGCGCCGTCGGCGACCGCTTGCTCGATCGTGTACGTGTCGATGTAGCCCCCGAAGGTCGAGAGCGTGCTCCGATCCTTCTTGTCGATCGGCGTGCCGGTGAAGCCAAAGAAGCAGGCGTTGGGCAGCGCCTTGCGCAGGTTCGCGGCGAGCCCGCCGTACTGGGTGCGGTGCGCCTCGTCGGCGAGGACGAAGAGGTTCTCGGCCTCTGAGAGCGTCGGGTACTCCTCGCGCGCCTTGCGGCGTGACGCCTCGCCGCCGTCGCCGGCGTCTTGCAGCTCCTGGAACTTCTGCACGGTCGTGAGGATCGTCTTGCCGCTCGGCCCGCCGAGCAGGTCGCGCAGATCGCGCACGCTCTCGGCGCGCTCGGGGTTCGGGAACCCGCAGGCGTGGAACGTCTTCGAGATCTGCTGGTCGAGATCCTTCCGATCGGTGACCAGCACGATGGTCGGGTTCTCGTGCGCCGGATCGCGCCGCAGCTTGAGCGCGAGCCAGAGCATGGTGAGGCTCTTGCCCGACCCCTGCGTGTGCCAGACGACGCCGCCGCGCTCGGTCGGATTCTTCGCGCGTCGTGCGCGCGCGATCGCCTTGTTCACGGCCGCGAACTGCGGGTAGCGACAGAGCTTGCGGATCGTCCGCCCCGACGTCGCGTCGCGCTCGAAGACGACGAAGTTCTGCACGAGGTCGAGGAGGTTCGCCGGCGCGAGCATCCCCTCGAACAGGATCTCCTGCGCCGACGGCGCGCGCCCATTCCGCTTC
This sequence comes from Myxococcales bacterium, assembly GCA_021783935.1. Classification (GTDB taxonomy): domain Bacteria; phylum Myxococcota_A; class Polyangia; order Polyangiales; family JADJMO01; genus CAIXWQ01. Next base: position 4,874 of record JAJXTK010000393.1, read on the forward strand.
TCGAGATCGGCTTCGCTCGTCGGCCACGTCGTCTTCCACTCCGCGTAGAAGCGGTGGGGCGTGGTGACCGTGCCGTAGCAGGCCGCGTGGCCGCAGGTCGCGACGAGCAGCTGCACGGCTTCGAACAGCCTCGGCGCGCCGAGCTCGCGGTAGCGCCCTTCGAGCTCCTGGTAGCGCGAGAACTGATCGATCGCCTCGGCCTTCCACCCCTCGCCGAGCGTCGGGCTCTTGCACTCGACGACCACGAGCGGGATGCCGTTCACGAAGAGCACGAGGTCGGGGCGGATGTTCTTCTTGGCCCCCTGGACCGTGAATTCGCGCGTAACGACGAATTCGTTCTTCTTCGGATCGTCGAAGTCGAAGAAGCGGACCGACTGCCCCTTCTTGCCGTCGCCGCGATCCTGCTCGAGCGAGATCCCGTAGGTGAGATCGACGTAGAGCTTCTCGCTCGCCTCGATGAGCGACGCGGCCGGCACGCTCGTGACCGCGCGCACCGCCTTGTGGACGTTGTCGTCGGAGAGCCAGGGGTTCAGCCGCTTCAGCGCCGCGGCGAGGCGGCGGGCGAGCACGACCTCCTTTTGCGACTCGCGCTCGGCGTCGAGCTGCTCGGGGGCGACGTACGCCCAGCCGAGGCGGCGGAGGTGATCGACGGCGGGATCTTGGGAGAGCGAGGCTTCGTTCCAGCCGTGGCCGGGGGGGGTCATGCGGGGCCTCGGGAGATGGGCGCGCGATGGCTCTCCTGAGCGAGCTCCCCCCCATCCGGCAGCGAGCTCCCCCCCATCGGGCTCCGAGCTCCCCCCCATCCGCGGGCGAGCTCCCCCCCATAGGTCAGGGCCAGACGTGGAGGGCTGCCGTGGTTGACGATTGCCTGGGCGAGCCTCACGCTCGCATCCTCGGACTGGGAAGGCTCGGTCGGCTCGGCGCCTCGGTGACCACTGGGCCGCTTCGCTTTCGGACCTGAGGTGGTCATGAAACGACCTCCTGGCGGAGTTGGACGGTCACGGCTCCCCAGCGCGCGCGGCTCGGACCTTGGGCGGCAGCACTTCGTCGGCGCGCGCCGTCCACGCGCGCAGCGTCAATGCGTCCGGCGGGAGCGCGTCCCAGCGGGCCTCCTCGACGACCGCCACCATGGCGCGCGTGTCCTTCGGGTCCACCCCCGCCTCGGAGAGCCGGGTCTGGGCGCCCGCCTTGCTCAGCTGCTCGGTGCCGTGCGCGCCGCGCATGTGTCCACTCGCCCGACAGTACCTGGTGACCTCTTGCGCGATCGCCGACGTTCGCCCTCGCGCGCGCGCCCGAGGCGCCGCGTAGGAGGCACCGGTGGCAGAGGCATGGCGGCGGAAGA
>JAJXTK010000394.1 GCA_021783935.1 Myxococcales bacterium
TCGGCAGGGACGTCTCGCTCGAGGCGGCCGAGCGCGAGCACGACGCGGTCGGCGTCGGCACGGGGCTCGGCGCCGACACGCGTCTCGGCGTGCCCGGCGAGGACCTTCGGGGCGTGCACGGCGCCGTCGCCTGGATCGAGCAGATGAAGCTCTCGCGCGTGCCGCTCGAGGGGATCCGACGCTGCGTGGTGGTCGGCGGCGGCAACACCGCGATCGACGCCGTGCGCGAGGCGCGCTCGCTCGGCATCCCGCACGTGACCATGGTCTACCGCGGCGTCGAGCCGAAGATGCCCGGCTACGCGCACGAGTGGATGGCCGCGCTCGGCCAGGGCGTGCGCGCGGAGTGGCAGACGCTGCCGTTCGCCTTCGAGGGCGACGGGCGCGTCGAGCGGGTCCGCTGCCACCGCGTCGACGACGACAAGCGGCCGATCGCCGGCTCCGAGCACGCGATCGGCGCCGATCTGGTGCTGCTCGCCATCGGGCAGTCGAAGCTCGGCGCGCTGCTCGCCTCGCTGTCGGGCATCGTGATCGAGAAGGGGGTCGTCGTCACCGACGCGTCGGGACGCACCGGCCGCGAGAAGTGGTTCGCCGGCGGCGACGCCAAGAACGGCGGCAAGGAAGTGGTCAACGCGGCGGCCGAGGGCAAGGCCGCCGCCCGCGCGATTGACGCGTTCCTCGCAGGAGGGGGCAATGCCTGATCTGTCCACGAATTGCGCGGGTATCCGCTCCCCCAATCCCTTCTGGCTCGCCTCGGCGCCGCCGACCAACTCGGGCGCGCAGGTGCAGCGCGCCTTCGACGCAGGGTGGGGCGGCGCCGTCTGGAAGACGCTCGGTCAGCCGATCCAGAACGTCTCGAGCCGCTTCGGCGGCAACACGATTCGCGGCGTGCAGGGGGCGGGCTTCAACAACATCGAGCTCATCACCGATCGCCCGCTCGAGATCAACTTCCGCGAGATCTACGAGACCAAGAAGAAGTACCCGAAGAACGCGGTCGTCGTCTCGCTGATGGTCGACACCAAGGAGGAGTGGCGAGACATCATCAAGCGCTCCATCGACGCCGGCGCCGACGGTCTCGAGCTGAATTTCGGCTGCCCGCACGGCATGTGCGAGCGCGGCATGGGCTCGGCGGTCGGCCAGGAGCCCAAGGTCAACCGCGAGATCACCTCGTGGGCGGTCGAGTACTCGACGGTGCCGGTGCTCGTGAAGCTCACGCCCAACGTCGGCGACATCGTCCCGCACGGCATGGCGGCCAAGCGCGGCGGCGCGCACGGCGTCTCGCTGATCAACACCATCAAGAGCATCATCGGCGTCGACGTCGACGCCTTCGTCCCCGAGCCGCGCGTCGGCTCGCTGTCGACCAACGGCGGCTACTGCGGCCCGGCGGTCAAGCCGATCGCGCTGCACATGGTCGCCGCGCTCGCGCGCGAGGAGGAGTTCGGCATCCCCATCAGCGGCATCGGCGGCATCTCCAACTGGCGCGACGCGGTGGAGTTCATGCTCCTCGGCTCGAGCTCGGTGCAGGTGTGCACCGAGGTGATGCTCCGCGGCTACCGCGTCGTAGGCGACATGATCGAGGGGCTCGAGGAGTACATGCGCAAGCACGGCTTCGAGCGGCTCGATCAGCTGATCGGCAGGGCCGTTCCGCGCTACTCGGAGTGGGGCGAGCTGGATCTCAACTACGAGACCATCGCCAAGATCGACGCCAAGAAGTGCATCGGCTGCCAGGCGTGCGTCACCGCGTGCATGGACGGCGCGCATCAGTGCATCCACGTCGACGCCCAGGGCAAGACGCGCGTGCCGACGATCGACGAGTCGGAGTGCGTCGGCTGCAACCTCTGCAAGATCGTCTGCCCGGTGCCCGGCTGCGTCGAGATGGTCGCCGTCGACAACGGCTTCGCCCCCGCGACCTGGAATCAGCACGTGCAGGACGGCGCGAAGCTGCGCCCGAAGAAGGGCGCGCACTAACCGGAGAAATGCAACAGGAAGGGAAGAAGGAAAGAATGGAATTGGGGGGTCGAACAGGATTCCATCGCTTCTTCTCTTCTCCCCTTCCTGTTCCTCTCTCTGATTCGTTTACGACCGAGAAAGGGACTCTCCCCATGAGCAAGATCGTCCGCTGTGGCCTCATCCAGTGTTCGAATCCGCTGAACGACGAGAGCAAGTCCGTCGCCGAGATCCAGAAGGCGATGCTCGACAAGCACATCCCCTTCATCGAGGAGGCGGGCAAGAAGGGGGTGCAGATCCTCGGCCTGCAGGAGATCTTCAACGGGCCGTACTTCTGCCCGAGCCAGGACACCCGCTGGTACGACGCCGCCCAGCCGGTGCCGGGGCCGATGGTCGAGCTGATGGCCGGCTACGCGAAGAAGTACCAGATGGTCATGATCGTCCCCGTCTACGAGCGGGAGATGGCCGGCGTGTTCTACAACACGGCCGCCGTCATCGACGCCGACGGGGCGTATCTCGGCAAGTACCGCAAGCAGCACATTCCCCAGGTGCGCCCGGGCTTCTTCGAGAAGTTCTATTTCAAGCCGGGCACCGGCGGCTACCCGGTCTTCCAGACGCGCTACGCGAAGGTGGGCGTCTACATCTGCTACGACCGCCACTTCCCCGAGGGGGCGCGCTGCCTCGGCCTCAACGGCGCCGAGATCGTGTTCAACCCGTCGGCCACGGTCGAGGGGCTCTCGAAGTACCTCTGGAAGCTCGAGCAGCCCGCGCACGCGGCGGCCAATGGGTACTTCATGGCCGCGAGCAACCGCGTCGGCACCGAGGCGCCGTGGAACATCGGCAAGTTCTACGGCACGAGCTACTTCTGCGATCCGCGCGGGCAGATCGTGAAGGAGGCCTCCGACGACAAGGACGAGCTGCTCGTCGCCGACCTCGATTTCGCCCTCATCGACGAGGTGCGCAAGACCTGGCAGTTCTATCGCGATCGGCGCCCCGAGGCGTACGACGAGATCGTCAAGAAGTGACCGGCGAGGAGGCGACGATGTCCTCGATCCTGATCAAGGGTGGAACGGTCGTCACCGCCGACGCGGAACGACGCGCCGACGTGTTGATCGAAGGCGAGACGATCCGCGCCCTCGGGCCGGATCTCGAGGTGCCGGCGGGCACCAAGGCGCGCGTCATCGACGCGAGCGGCGCGTACGTGATGCCGGGCGGCATCGACCCGCACACGCACATGCAGCTGCCGTTCATGGGCACGGTGGCCTCGGAGGATTTCTTCACCGGGACGAGCGCCGCGGCCGCCGGCGGCACGACCACGATCATCGACTTCGTGATCCCCGATCCGAAGGAGCGCCTGCTCGACGCCTTCCGCAAGTGGCGAGGGTGGGCCGAGAAGTCCGCCTCCGACTACTCGTTCCACGTCGCCGTCACCTGGTGGGACGAGTCGGTCCGTCAGGACATGGGCACGCTGTGCAAAGAGCACGGCGTCAACAGCTTCAAGCATTTCATGGCGTACAAGGGCGCCATCATGGCGGACGACGAGATCCTCGTGAGCTCGTTCCTCCGCGCGCGCGAGCTCGGCGCCCTCTCGACCGTGCACGCCGAGAACGGCGAGCTGGTCTTTCGCCTGCAGAAGGAGATCTTCGAGAAGGGGATCACCGGCCCCGAGGGGCACCCCCTCTCGCGCCCGCCAGAGGTCGAGGCCGAGGCAGCCAACCGCGCGATTCGGATCGCCGAGGTGCTCGGCGTGCCGATCTACGTGGTGCACACCTCGTGCAGCGATGCGCTCGACGCGATCGCGCGCGCGCGGCTCGAGGGGCAGCGCGTCTTCGGCGAGGTGCTCGCACAGCACCTGGTCATCGACGACTCGGTCTACCGTGACCCCGACTGGAACAAGGCCGCGCACCACGTGATGAGCCCTCCGTTTCGGTCGAAGGACCACCAGGCGGCGCTCTGGCGCGGGTTGCAGGCCGGCGTGCTGCAGACCACGGCGACCGACCACTGCTGCTTCTGCACGCCGCAGAAGCAGGCGGGGCTCGACGACTTCCGCAAGATCCCGAACGGCACCAACGGCGTCGAGGACCGCATGGCGGTGCTCTGGCACCACGGCGTGCGCACCGGGCGGCTGACGCCGTCGGAGTTCGTCGCCGCGACCTCGACCAACGCGGCGCGCATCTTCAACATCCACCCGAAGAAGGGGGCGATTCAGCCGGGCGCTGACGCCGATCTGGTGGTGTGGGATCCGCAGAAGAGCCGCACGCTGTCGGCCAAGACGCATCACCAGAACATCGACTTCAACATCTACGAGGGGATGACGGTCATCGGCAATCCGGCCGTCACGCTCAGCCGCGGGCGCGTGCTCTGGGAGAACGACCAGCTGCGCGCCGAGCAGGGCACCGGCCGCTGGGTCGACCGCCCGTGCTTCGCGCCCTACTGGCAGGCCCAACGCGTCAAGAACGACCTCGCCGAGCCGACCAAGGTCGAACGCCGGCGCCCCGACAGGGCGTAGCGACCAGGCAGGTCCCTCTCGAGTTCCGTTTCGCAGCAGGAGTTCCGATGATCCCCAGCTTCACCGCCAAGAGCAGCGACTTCCAAACCTACGTCGACGCGCGCAACTTCATCGCGGGCGAGTACCAGAGCCCGCTCACGTCGAAGGAGACGCTCGAGGTCCTCAACCCGCGCTACGGCAAGGCCATCGCGCGCGTCGCGATGAGCGGCCGCGACGACGTCGACGCCGCGGCCAAGGCCGCCGCGGCCGCGTACCCCGAGTGGCGCCGCATGCCGATCCGCGATCGCGCCTACGTCTTCTACGTCCTTCGCCAGCTGATGGTGCAGCACCTCGAGGAGCTGACCTGGCTCGTCTCGCACGAGAACGGCAAGCTCTACTCGGAGGCCAAGGCGGAGGTCGAGAAGGCCATCGAGTGCGTCGAGTACGGCTGCTCGCTGCCCAACATCGCAGCCGGCAGTCAGCTCGAGGTCAGCCGCGGCGTGCGCTGCGAGGTCGTCTACGAGCCGCTCGGCGTCGTGGCGGGCATCGTGCCGTTCAACTTCCCGTGCATGGTGCCCTTCTGGATGATCCCGCAGGCGATCGTCGGCGGGAACGCCTTCGTGCTGAAGCCGAGCGAGCGCGTGCCGCTGTCGATGATGCGCATCGCGCAGCTGATGAAGGACGCGGGGCTGCCCAACGGCGTGTTCAACATCGTCAACGGCGGGCGCGAGGTCGTCGAGGCGCTCTGCGACCACGAGCAGATCAAGGCGGTCGGCTTCGTCGGCTCGACGAAGGTCGCCAAGCTCGTCTACTCGCGCGCCTCGGCGAGCGGCAAGCGCGCGCTCTGCCTCGGCGGCGCCAAGAACCACCTGATCGTCGTGCCCGACGCCGACCTCGCCGTGACCGCGGACAACGTCGTCGCGAGCTTCACCGGCGGCACCGGCCAGCGCTGCATGGCCGCGAGCGTGATGGTCGCGGTCGGCGACTGCGATCACATCATCGAGGCGGTGCGGGCGCGCGCGGCCAAGATGGTGACGGGCAACGACATGGGGCCCGTGACGAGCGAGGCCGCGGCGGCGCGCATCAAGGGGTACATCGACTCGGCCGAGCGGGCCGGCGCCAAGATCATCCTCGACGGCCGCAAGGCCGATCCGGTCAAGGGCGGGTTCTGGGTCGGCCCCACGATCATCGACAACGCGACCACCGACATGCCGGCGGCCCGCGAGGAGATCTTCGGGCCGGTGCTCACGATCCTGCGCGTGCCGAACCTCGATCGCGCCATCGAGATCGAGAACGCCAGCCCGTACGGCAACGCCTCGAGCATCTACACGACCAGCGGCGACATCGCGCAGCGCGTGATGCAGCGCGTGGAGGCCGGCATGTGCGGCGTGAACATCGGCGTGCCGGTGCCGCGCGAGCCGTTCGGCTTCGGCGGGTGGAACGACTCGCTCTTCGGCCACGGCAACATGACCGGCTGGGACGGCTATCTCTTCTGGACGCGCCAGCGGAAGATCACCAGCAAATGGGCGCTGCAGAAGGATCAGACCTGGATGTCGTGAGATCGCGAAACCTCGCCCATGGCCCCCTCTCCGCCAGCGGAGGGGGGGAATCCAGGTCTGCGTGGCAAGCGCGGGGCGGGGTTGGATCTTTGGCAGAGGACGAGGCACTCCCATGGACTCCAAAGAGATGATCGAGCTGTGCACCAAGCACAGCCTGTTCTCCTGGTCGGCGACGGGCAAAGTCTACCCGATCGCGGTCTCACGCGCCGAAGGGGTGTATTT
>JAJXTK010000395.1 GCA_021783935.1 Myxococcales bacterium
GCCGGTCTGCGTCTGCTCGGCGAGGCGATCGATGGCCTTGGCGATGCCGAAATCGATCACCTTGACGATGCCGCCGCCGGTGATGAGCACGTTGTGCGGCGAGACGTCGCGGTGCACGACGTTCAAGAGATTGCCCGCGTCGTCGCGCAGCTCGTGCGCCGCGTGCAGCCCCGCGCAGGCGTCGGCCGCGATGCGCAGCAGCGGACCGAGCGGGAAGGGGTGACCGGCCTGCGCGGTCGCCGCGTGGAGCTTCGACCACGAGTCGCCGCTCACCCACTCGAGGACCATGTAGATGTTCCCCGCCTCCTCGCCCAGGTCGACGATGTCGGCCACGTTCGGGTGGCGGATGCGCGAGGCGATGTTGGCCTCGTCGAGGAACATGGCCCGAAATGAGGCATCGCTCGCGAGCGCGGGGAGCATCGTCTTGACGGCGACGAGCTTCTCGAAGCCGTGTTTCCCTTGGACGCGCGCGACCCACACCGTCGCCATGCCCCCCTGCGCGTACGGGTAGAGCAGCTCGTAGCGCCCATCGAGACGATAACCGGGAGCAAACTCGGCTCGCGAACCGGTCACGCGGGGGGCGTCCTTTCGAAAATCACGCGTCCGCTTTCTTGCGAACGCGCAGGCCAATCAGCTACTACCAGCCTACGATCATGGCAAGAAAGCCCGAGATTGCCGAGATGCCGACCCGCTGGCTCATGCAGGAGCTCGGGTCCGCAAAGAGGCACAAGCGCGTGTTCGTCTTCGGGGCGTTCGGGATCGTGCTGCTGGCGGGCGCGACCTACGGGATCATCCACGTCGCGGACGCGCGCCGGACGGCCGCGCGCGAGGCGGCCTTGGGCGAGATCCAGTCGTGCCTGCTCGGCGCCGACGCGTTGAAGGAGGGGGAGACCCCCGAGGCGCGCGTGGCCTCCGTGAAGCTCGCCGTGGTCGGCTTGCCGCCCGAGAAGCACGGAAACTGGCCCGCCGTCTGCGCGAAGAGCGCCTTCGCGCTCTCGTCGGTCGAGTCGAAGTCGCCGCTCGGCACCGCGGCCGAGGCGCTCGGCAAGGCGCTCGAGACCGACACCAACGCCGTGCAGGATCTCGGCCCGAAGGTGACCGCGCTCTGGGTCGAGGCCGAGAAGGCCAAGGTCAAGGCCGTGGCGCCGGCCGACGCCACCAAGGCCCCGAAGGGCGCGACGGTCCAGCTCGGAGCGGAGCAGTGGGCTGCGCTCCCCAAGTTCGCCTCGGGCGCCTTCCGCCTCGCGAACCTCCGCGAGGAGCCGGCGCCGGGAAAGAAACTCTTCTTCATCGTCGACGAGAAGGACTCCCCTGACGGAGCGCTGATCTGCTCGGTCGAGGCGAGCGACTCGGGGGTGAAGTGCCAGAAGATCCCGGCCGCCGCCGCCGCCTTCAGCCCCGGCCTACGACTGATCGGCACCACCGAGGACGGCGCGCGCCCGTTCTACTTCGCAGGCGACCGTGGCCAGCTCGGCGTCTTTCCGCCCGACGCCAAGGGCACCGTCGCGACGACGGTCGTCTTCGGCGCCACCTCGCGCAAGGACGGCTCGTTCGCGTTCCTCTCGCACCCGGACAAGAGCAAGGACCTGCGCCTCACGGTCTTCCCCGCCACCGGCGCGCCGAGCGAGGAGATCGTGCTGCGCGGCGACGAGCTCGACACCCCGACCAAGGCCGGGCTCTTCGAGGACTGGTTCGTCTTCCGCTCGCCGGCGAAGGCCGGGCCGCCCGCGGTCGCCTCGCAGCTCCTCGCGCGCAAGCTCGAAGGCACCTCGCTCAAGGAGCCGATCGTGATCGGCGATCTCGAGCCGCCCCCCGCCGGGGAGCTCGATCACACGCTGTCGCAGCTCGCGGCGTGCAAGAGCGACGACGCGCTCGCGGTGCGGGTGCGCAGCGACAAGGGCGATCAGATCTCGTTCTTCGCGAGCGGCCGCTGGACGGCCCCGTTCACCGCGTCGACCCAAGGGGGCACCCTCACGTGCCACGGCCTCGAGGCGTTCTCGACGGTCGTCGAGCACAGCTCCGAGACCGACAAGGACTTCCCGACGATCACGCAGGCCAAGTGCAACATGGCCGGCTGCACGACCACGACCGTGTCGCTGCGGCGGATGCTCGCCGGGGCGGCGGAGATCGCGCCGTTGGACGCGAGCAACGTCGCGGCCGTCGACGACGGCGGCAAGCTGCTGGTCGTCTGGAATTCGGGCATGGTGGGCGGCCTGCGCATGCGCATCGCGCCCGCTGATCAGATCGCCGAGGCGCCCGACGTCATCCTCGCGAACCCGCGCGAGATGAAGGACGGCGCCATGAACAGCCCCGTCACGCAGCTGCGCGCGCTGTCGGCGAACGGCTTCGCGATCGTGTTCTTGAACACCACGGGGGGCGTTCGCGCGCTGCGCGTGGACTCGAACGGGAAGGTCAGCCCGCTGCCGGCGTCGCTGTAGCGGCGAGCAGCCAACCCCCTTAGCCCCCGTCTCCTCCGAGGGAGAAGGCGGAACTGCGAGGAGGAAGCGTTCGAGGCCGGTGCCGGAGCCGGTGCCGAGGCCGGAGCCGGTGCCGAGGCCGGAGCCGGTGCCGGTGCCGGAGCCGGAGCCGATGCCGAGGCCGGAGCCGGTGCCGAGGCCGGAGCCGGTGCCGAGGCCGGAGCCGGTGCCGAGGCCGGTGCCGGTGCCGGTGCCGGTGCCGAGGCCGGAGCCGGTGCCGAGGCCGGAGCCGAGGCCGGAGCCGATGCCGAGGCCGGAGCCGAGACCGGAGCCGATGCCAAGGCCGGAGCCGGAGCCGATGCCGATGCCCGAGCCCGACCCGCCCCCGCGCCCCCGTCCCCGCCGGCGCCGCCTTCGCCTTCTTCGCCCTCGCCTGCGTCTGCGCGTCCGACGCCGGCACGTGTTGCCCCATCGCTTCTACCCACCACACGGCCGCCGCCGCGTTCACGAGCTGCGCGAAGTCGTCCTCGAGCAGCTTCGCGAAGCGGTCCTTGGTCTACGCGGCCGGATCGCGCGCAGCGACGTCGCGCACGGCGCCTGTCGGCTTGAGGCGCCCCGCGAGCCAGCCGCCGCGATCGCCGCGGGTCGCGAGCTGCGCGGCGTTGAACGGCTGGCTTGCCAGCGAGCGCGCCGTCGCTCGGCGCCTTGGTCGGCACGAGGCTCTCGGCGTACTCGAGCGCCCGCGCGAGCGAGGGCGAGTCGCGGACCCGGAGCTCGACGTGCCCTTCTTGGGGGAGAGGTGGCGAACCCATGCGCTGGTCGGCGAGTCCCTGGCGGAGGCGGGAACTGCGGGTTCGGCGGCGGCGGGTTCGGCTTCGGCGGCGGCTGCGGCACCGTGGTTCGGCCTCGACTTCGGGCGCGGCGGGGGTTGATCTGCACCGTGCCACCGAACGCGCTCCTGCGCGGGGCCGCGATCGCGAACGAACATGAACGCTTCTAGCCGCGCGCCGATCGTCGTCTGCCTCTCGTTGGCGATCGCGCCGGCGACGGGCGGGTGCGGCGGACGGACCGACCCGATCTCCGTGGACGCGCTCGTCTCGCCCGCGTGCCAGGACAACGCGGGCACCTGCAGCCTGGAGTGTCTCACCTTGGCGCTCTACCAGGACGTCGCTCGGAGCTGCTACGAGAGCGCGCAGCTCTGTGCGCCGGCTCCTCTCGCGCGAAGCGACGGTGGCCGCTGCGAAGGGATGGCTTGCTACGTCAACCTCGCGGACGGCTCGTTCATCGCGAGCTGCGTGGCCCCCTCCGCAAGCCGCTGGCGCCCCTGCAGCTCCAAGGAGCTCGCGAGCGTCCAGCCAATCTGGCAGGAATGCCCGCCGCCACCGGTCCACGGCGGGCAGATCTTCTACTAAAACTCAGTTCTTCGCCGGCGCCGCGGCGACCTTGCCGTTGGCCTTCTCGGGCACCTTCTCGTGCCTCTCGCCCTTGTCGCCCTTCTGCGCGGCGGCGGGCTCGTCGCCCTTGTTGCGCTTGATGCCGTGCTTCTCGAGGAGCGCCGCTTCGAGCTTGTCGAGCAGCTTGGGGTTCTGCTCGAGGAAGGCCTTGGCGTTCTCGCGCCCCTGGCCGATGCGCTCGCCGCCGTACGAGTACCAGGCGCCGCTCTTCTCGATGATGTTGGCCTCGGAGGCGAGGTCGACGAGGTCGCCGGCGCGCGAGATCCCCTGGCCGTACAAGATGTCGAACTCGACCTCGCGGAACGGCGGGGCGAGCTTGTTCTTCGCGACCTTCACGCGCGTGCGGTTGCCGACGTGGAGCGGATCTTTGTTCTTGTCGCTCGCCGTCGCCTCTTTGATCGCGCCGATGCGGCGGATGTCGAGGCGCACCGAGGCGTAGAACTTGAGCGCGTTGCCGCCGGTCGTCGTCTCGGGCGAGCCGAACATGACGCCGATCTTCATGCGGATCTGGTTGGTGAACATCAGCAGGCACTGCGAGCGCGCGACCGAGCCGGTGAGCTTGCGGAGCGCCTGGCTCATGAGGCGGGCCTGCACGCCGACGTGCGAGTCGCCCATCTCGCCCTCGATTTCGGCCTTGGGCACCAGCGCCGCGACCGAGTCGACGACGACGATGTCGACCGCGTTGGAGCGCACGAGCATGTCGGCGATCTCGAGGGCCTGCTCGCCGAAGTCGGGCTGCGAGAGGAGCAGCTCGTCGACCTTGACGCCGAGCTTGCGCGCGTAGGTCACGTCCATCGCGTGCTCGGCGTCGATGAAGGCCGCCGTGCCGCCCGCCTTCTGCACGTTCGCGATGGCGTGCAGCATGAGCGTGGTCTTGCCGGACGACTCGGGCCCGTAGATCTCGACGATGCGCCCGCGCGGGAAGCCGCCGACGCCGAGCGCGATGTCGAGCCCGATGGAGCCGGTGGGGACGACGCCGACCTCGCCGTGCGGGAGCTCGCCGTCCTTCAGGCGCATGATGGCGCCCTTGCCGTATTCCTTCTCGATGCCGGCGAGGGCGAGCTCGAGCGACTTGGCCTTGTTGCGGTCGTCCATGGCGGGGCTTCCTCGGAAACGCTGTGAGAGATGGGGCGGCCGCGGTGGGGCGGCGCGGTGGTTGGCGGTGTCGGGAACGTTACTGGACAGGTGTTCCGTGTCAACCCTCCGGCGGCGCGATCGGGACGGGAAATGTCCGCACGTCGCGCCGCCGACGCCCGCCGCATCCTGGGCCGCGGCACCCCGCGAGCGCCGAGCCCCCTTCGCCGTTCTTTACGGGTTCCGCTCCCCCGCTACACTCGCGCGACGACTAGACCACGCGAGCTCGCGGCAGGAGTGAAACGGTGAAGATGATCGATGAGACCCCGGGATCGGCGCGCGCAGCGGAAAACTCGAATCGAAGCGGCAACGGCGTGCTCATCGGTCTTGGCGTCGTCGTCCTGCTGGGAACGGCAGGCGGAATACTCTGGTGGGTGAGCAAGAGGGACAACACGCCGCTGCCCCCGACCACCGTCGCGGCGACGGCGAGCACCTCGGCCACCGCAGCCCCCGAGCCCACGCTGGACCTCCCCCCGCTGCCGACCGCGGAGCCCGACACGGGCGTCGACACGGGGGTCGACGCGGCGCAGCAGACGGGAAGCAGGGTCGCGATGGGGGGCGGCGGCTGCGGCGGCACGTGCAACGGCTCGGTGCCGACGGAGCTCCGCAACTACATCTCCGGGCGCGGCGCGGCCGCCAAGCTCTGCTATCGCGCGGCGCTCGAATCGCAAGAGGGGCTCGCCGGCGAGATCTCGGTCTCGCTGCGCATCGGGCCCGACGGCTCGCTCTGTTCGGCGAGCATCGTGTCCGACTCGGTCGGCAACGCGCAGCTCGCTTCCTGCGTGAAGCAGAAGATGCAGGCGACCTACCCGGCGCCCAAGGGCGGCTGCGTCGATCAGCGCGTCACGATCAGCTTCAAGCCGCAGCAGAAGTAGCGCCCGTGCCGCGCGCCCCGAGCGACCTCGCGCCGCCCGGCACTACTCCCCGTCGACCTCGGGCTCGTCGCCGAGCGTGCGACGCTGGGTGAGCTTCGCTTGCCAGCGATCGACGCGCGCCGGATCGGCGCCGAGCGTGCGCGCGCGCGCGAGCTCCGACAGGGCCGCGTCGCGATCGCCTGCGAGCGCGAGCACCCGCGCGGCGCGCATCGCGGCGAGGCGCGCGGCGAGGGTCCATGGGTCGTCGGGGAGCTTGGCGCGCGCGGCGTCGAGGAAGTCTTGCCGAGCCTGCACGCCCTGTCGCCGCAGGCGCCGCTCGCTCGGATCGAC
>JAJXTK010000396.1:0-842 GCA_021783935.1 Myxococcales bacterium
GACGGAGCGTCGCCGCCGCTGCCGCCGGCGCATCCGGCTGCGAGCGCCGCCGTCGTCGCGAGGAAGAGGAAGGAGGTGAAGAGGCTTCGAGGCATGTTGGCTCCCTGCGCGCGCGAGGCGCCGCTCGACGACCGAGGCGCCTTGCGCACGCGACGTCGAAATCAAGCGCGAGAACGCGGTTTCTAACGGGTTCCATACGCCGAAAATGGCCGAGGCGCCGCCTCGATTTTCGGGCTCGTCCGTCCCGGCACGCGGCCGTCGCGCGGGATGTGAAGGCGCACGACGCCGGGCGCCGGGCGCGCGTGGGCGACGGATGCCCCCTGGGGGGAGCGATCCTCGCGCTCGTCCGTGACGCGGAACGCGAATCGCGCTCGTTCTCGGCGCCAATTCGCCCGATCGCGCTCGCGCGCGTCTCCTCTCGATCGGCGCGTCAAAGTGCGGTAGGTCCGCGCCCGCCATGAGAATTGGAGTTCCCAAGGAGACCGCGTCGGAGGAGCGCCGCGTCGCGGCGACGCCGGAGTCGGTCAAGAAGCTCAAGGGCCTCGGCTTCGAGGTCGCCGTCGCGAAGGGCGCGGGGGCGGCCGCCGGCTACGCGGACGCCGACTACGCCGCCGCCGGCGCCGAGCTCGTCGAGCAAGCCGACGCGCTCGGCGCGGTCGACGTCGTCACGAAGGTCCGCCCCCCCTCCGCCGAGGAGGCCGACGGCCTGCGGGAGGGCGCGTTGCTCATCTCGCTGGTGCAGCCCGAGCGCCACCCCGGGCTCCTCGATCGGCTCGTCGCGCGTAAGGTGAGCGTGCTCGCCCTCGAGAGGATCCCGCGCATCACGCGGGCGCAGAAGCTCG
>JAJXTK010000396.1:852-6176 GCA_021783935.1 Myxococcales bacterium
GGGCAACCTCACCGGCTACCGCGCGGTGATCGAGGCCGCCGCGCAGCTGCAGGGCTTCTTCGGCCCGCAGGTCACCGCCGCCGGCTCCACACCCCCCGCCAAGGTGCTGGTCATCGGCGCCGGCGTCGCGGGGCTCGCGGCCGTGGGGGCCGCCCGCGCGCTCGGCGCCGAGGTCCGCGCCTTCGACACGCGCGCCGCCGCGCGCGAGCAGGTCGAGAGCCTCGGCGCGAAGTTCCTCGAGGTCGAGCTCCATGAGGCCGGCGAGGGGCAAGGCGGCTACGCGAAGGTGATGAGCCCCGAGTTCATCGCCGCCGAGATGGCCCTCTTCCGCGCACAGGCCAGGGAGGTAGACGTCATCATCACGACGGCGCTCGTCCCCGGCACCAAGGCGCCGACCCTCGTGCCGAAGGACGTCGTCGAGTGCCTGAAGCCCGGCAGCGTCGTCGTCGATCTCGCCGCCGAGCAGGGGGGCAACTGCGAGCTCACCAAGCCCGGCGAGGTCGCCGATCACGGCGGCGTCAAGATCATCGGCTTCACCGACCTCCCGAGCCGCATGGCGCACGTCTCGAGCCGCTTCTTCGCCAACAACCTCGCCAACCTGCTCTCGGACATGGGCGGCGGCGAGAAGTGGAAGATCGATCTCGAGGACGACGTCGTGCGCCCGTCGCTGCTCGCGCACGCGGGCGAGGTGCTGCCACCCCCCGCGAAGAAGGCCGAGCCGACCCCCGCCAAGCAGGCCGCGCCGCCCAAGCCGCCGGTGAAGCCACCGCCACCGGAGGCCAAGCCGAAGCAGACGGCGGTCATGAGCCCGACGCGCCGCGCGTGGGGGCAGACGGCGATCGGCTTCGCGCTCACGGCGATCGTCTTCGTGGTCGGCCGGTTCGTGCCGCAGCAGTTCATCCAGCACATGACGGTCTTCGTGCTCGCCTGCTTCGTCGGCTGGCAGGTCATCTGGAGCGTCACCCCCGCGCTGCACACGCCGCTCATGAGCGTCACCAACGCCATCAGCGGGATCATCATCATCGGCGGCATCCTGCAGGTGACGACGAACCCGACGAGCCTCGCCTCGCTGCTCGGGGTCGTCGCCGTCTTCCTCGCCTCGATCAACGTCTGCGGCGGGTTCCTCGTGACCCAACGCATGTTGCGGATGTTCCGCAAGGAGGCGGCGCGATGAACGTCAATATCCAGATCATCGCGTACCTGCTCGCCGGCGTGCTCTTCATCCGCAGCCTCGGCGGGCTCTCCAAGCAGGAGACGGCGCGCTCGGGGAACATCTTCGGCATGGCCGGCATGACCCTCGCGGGCGTCGTGACCGCGATCGCCTGGACGCAGCGCGGGGCCGGATCGACCGCGACGGGCATCCTCGGCGGCGCGATCCTCGGCGGCTCGCTCATCGGCGCCGTGCTCGCCAAGCGCGTGGAGATGACCGGCATGCCCGAGCTGGTCGCGATCCTCCACAGCTTCGTCGGCCTCGCGGCGGTCCTCGTCGGCATCTCGTCGTACGTCACGCCGACCGTCGCGCACGCCCCGGGGGCCGATCCCGCCTCGATCGAGCACACCGTGCACCTCGTGGAGGTCTGGGTCGGCGTGGCCGTCGGCGCGATCACCTTCACCGGCTCCATCATCGCCTTCGGCAAGCTGCGCGGCTCGATCTCCGGCAAGCCGTTGCTCTTGCCGGGGCGGCACGCGATCAACGCGCTCATGGCGATCGCCATCGTCGGGCTCGCGGTGCCGTTCATGCGGATGGAGTCGCCGGCGGCCCTGCCGTACCTGCTCGCGATGACGGGGGTCGCGGGCGTGCTCGGCGCGCACCTCGTGATGGCCATCGGCGGCGCCGACATGCCGGTCGTCGTCTCGCTGCTCAACAGCTACTCGGGCTGGGCGGCGGCCGCCGCCGGCTTCATGCTCGGCAACGACCTGCTCATCGTCACCGGCGCGCTCGTCGGCTCGAGCGGCACGATCCTCTCGATCATCATGTGCCGCGCGATGAACCGCTCGATCCTGAACGTGATCTTCGGCGGGTTCGGCACCGGCGACGCCAAGGGCCCGGTCGCGCCGACGGCGGCACAAGGCGAGGTGCACGAGCTGAAGAGCGACGAGGTGGCCCAGCGCCTGCTCGGCTCGAAGCAGGTCGTCATCGTCCCCGGCTACGGCATGGCGGTCGCGCGCGCGCAGAACTCGGTGCGCGAGCTCACCACCGCCCTTCGCGACAAGGGGGTCAAGGTCCGCTTCGCGATCCACCCCGTGGCAGGCCGCCTGCCCGGGCACATGAACGTGCTGCTCGCCGAGGCCGGCGTGCCCTACGACATCGTCATGGAGATGGAGCACATCAACCAGGACTTCCCGCAGACGGACGTCGTGCTCGTCGTCGGCTCGAACGACATCGTGAACCCGAGCGCGCTCGACGATCCGCAGAGCCCGATCTACGGCATGCCGGTGCTCGAGGTCTGGAAGAGCAAGCTCGTGGTGGTGCTCAAGCGCGGCATGGCGGCCGGCTACGCCGGCGTCGACAATCCGCTCTTCTTCCACGAGAACTGCAGCATGCTCTTCGGCGACGCGAAGAAGAGCATGGACGCGCTCGTGCAAGCCGTCCGCGCGCAGGGCGCCGACAAGGCCGCCTGAAGCCTCGCGCCCGCGCCGCAGAGGCCTCGCCGACGCGACGGGCGGGGCCTCTTCGCGTTCGAGGGGCCACGCGACCGCACGCAGCAGCTCACTCCGGCTCGCGCCCGAGCGCGGCCGGGGGGCGGGTGCGGCCGACGACCCCCATGAGCGCCACGAGCGTCGCGACGTAGGGGAGCATCTGGATGAGGTGGTGGGCCGAGCCGGCCGCGTCCTGCAGGGCGATCTGCGCCGCCTCGGCCGCGCCGAACGCGAGGCAGAAGAGCGCGGCGCGCCCGGGGCGCCAGCTTCCGACGACGACCGCGGCGAGCGCGATGAAGCCGCGGCCGCCGCTCATCCCGCTCGAGAACTGCCGCTGATCGAACGCGAGCCACGCCCCGGCGAGCGCCGCGCACGCGCCGGCCACGGCGACCGCGACCACGCGCGTCGCGACGACCGAGACGCCGACGCTCGCGAGCGCCTCGGGGTGCTCGCCGGCCGCGCGCACGCGCAGGCCGAGGCGCGTGCGCGCGAGGGCCACGATCGTGCCCACCACCGCGAGCAGCACGAGCCACGTCGACGGATCGAGGAGCGTGGCGACGACGGCCGAGCGCGTCGCGGCGGCGAGCGGGCGGATCGGCGGCGAGTTCGAGCTCGAGTCGTAGAGCGCGCGCAGCAGCAAGCGCGTGCCGCCGGCCGCGAGCAGGTTCAGCGCGAAGCCGCTCACGATCGCGTTCGCGCGCCCCTTGAGCACGGCGAGCGCGTGCACGAGCTGGAGCGAGATCCCCGAGGCGAGGCCGACCGCGAGGCCGATCCAGGGCGAGCCGCTCGCGAGGGTGCCGGCGATCGTGCCGAGCGACCCGACGAGGATCGTCCCCTCGAGCGCGACGTTCACCACGCCGGCGCGCTCGCTCCACACCCCGCCCATCGCCGCCGCGAGGTACGGCATCGCGATGCGCAGCGCCTGCATCACGAAGGCGAGCGAGAGGATCCGGCTCATCTCGCCCCCCGCGCTTCGCCGCCGGGCTCGGCGGCCGCCGGCGGCGCCGACGCCCTGCGATCGAGGCGCGCGACGACGCCGCGCGCGCTCGCGACGAACAGGATCGCGACGGCGACGAGCACGTCGACGAGCTCCATCGGCACGTGCGCGTTGATCGAGAGGCCCCCTTGGGCGAGGGTCGCGAAGAGCAACGAGGCGAGCAGCAGCCCCAGCGTCGACTCGCCGGCGAGCAGCGCGGCGGCGAGGCCGGTGAAGCCGGCCGCGAGGCCGAGCCCCTCCTCCGCGTACCCCTTGTAGCCGAGCACGTCGTTGAGCGGCGCGAGCCCGCAGATCGCGCCCGAGAGCGCGAGCGAGGCGAGCAACGCGCCCCCGACGCGCACCCCGGCCGCCTCGGCGGCGCTCTTGGAGGCGCCGACGGCGAGCGCCGTGCGACCGGCGACCGTTCGCCTGGCCAGGTACGGCCAGGCGACGACCAGCGCGAGGGCGACCAAGAGCGCGAGGTTCGCGGCGGAGCCGTGCAGCGCCGGCAGCACGCGATCGAGGCGCGTGAGCGTCGCGCCGGCCGGCAGCGGTCGCGTGTGCACCGAGGCCTGCGCCGCGAGGCCGCGCTTGAGCAGGAAGCCGACGAGCAGCGCGGCGATGCGGTTGAGCATGATGCCGCTGATGACCTCGTGCGCGCCGTAGCGCACCCGCAGGATCCCCGCGGGCAGCGTCCAGAGCGCGCCCGCGATCGCCCCGACCGCGCCGAGGAGCGGCCATGCGAGCCACGGCGAGACGGTCGACGGGAGCGTCGCGCCGATGGCGCCGACGGCGAGCGAAGAGACGGCGATCGCCCCTTCGACGCCGATGTTGAAGAGCCCGACGCGCAGCGCGACGCGCGCGGCCACCGCCGCGATCATGATCGAGGTCGCCTTGAAGAGCACCTGCCCCGCGCCGTACCACGTGCCCCACGTGCCTTGCGCGAGCAGCAGCGCGATCCGGCGCGGGCTCTCGCCCCAGGCGAGCACCGCGAGGTCGAAGACGACGACCGCCGCGAGCAGCGCGAGCGCGACCTCGATCGAGCGCCGACGCGCGCGCTCGCCGCTCACGCCTGCCCCCCCAGCATCGCGGCGCCGATGGCGTCGCTCTCCGCGTCGGGCGGCAGCTCGGCGACGATCGCCCCCTTGCGCAGCACGACGATGCGGTGCGAGAGCGCGCGGAGCTCCGAGAGGTCGCTCGAGATCAGGAGCACGCCGGCGCCCCCTCGCGCGGCCGCCGCGAGGCGCGCGTGGATGCGCGCGGCCGCGCGCGCGTCGACCCCGCGCGTCGGGTGCACGGCGAGCAGCAGCCGGGGAATCGCGCGCAGCTCGCGCGCGACGACGAGCTTCTGCTGGTTGCCCCCCGACAGCTCCTCGACGAGCGCGCAGGGGTCGTCGGGGCGCAGATCGAGCTCGGCGACGGCCTCGCGGAACGCGGCCTTCAGCGCCGCCTCGTCGACCCACACCCCGCGTCGCGCCTCGGCCAGCGCGCCGAGGCGCAGCGCGTCGGTCACCGGCAGCGTCATGGCGACGCCGTGCTCGTGGCGATCGCCGGGGATCCACGCGAGGCCGCGCCGTCGGCGCCCGGCGACGTCGAGGTCCGTCACGTCGAGCCCCGCCAGCGCGACGCGCCCCGCTTCGACGCGCAGAAGCCCCGCGACAACGAGCTCGAGCTCCTGCTGACCATTGCCCTCGACCCCCGCGACGCC
>JAJXTK010000397.1 GCA_021783935.1 Myxococcales bacterium
GGGCGGCCGCGCGCCGCGCCCTCGCGCGCCTCGACCCGCGCGCCGCGCCGAGCTGCGGGGAGCCCACGGAGCTCGCCCCCGCCTCGCCGCTGCTCGCCGCCGCGCCCTCCGAGACCCGCACGATCGTGCGCTTCGAGACCGACGCGGGTCCCCTCGAAATCGAGCTCGATCCGCGCGACGCGCCGGTCGCCGTCGCGCGCCTGATCGAGCTGGTGCGCGCGGGCTTCTACGACGGCGTCGAGATCCACCGCGTCGTGCCGGGGTTCGTCGTCCAGCTCGGCGACCCGGGCGGCGACGGCTACGGCGGCGCCACGTCGTCGCTGCGATGCGAGACGGCGCCCGTGGCGTTCGCGCGAGGCGACGTCGGGCTCGCGCTCGCCGGGCGCGACACCGGCTCGAGCCAGATCTTCGTGACCCTCGCGCCGACGCCGCACCTCGACGGCAGCTACCCGTGGCTCGGTCGCGCGCTCGGGGACGCGAGCGCGTTCGCCGAAGGGGACGTGATCGTCAAGGCCAGCGCGCGCGCCTCGCCGACGATCACCCCGCCCTGATCGCCTCGACGCGGTAGACCTGATGCGCCCGCATGCGGCTGCGCGCGGCGAGGCGGTGGCGCATCGCGAGCAGCGCGTCGAGCACGTCGAGCGCGGGCAGCTCCCGCGCCGAGAAGGCCGCGAGGCAGGCGCCGATCGGCGCGTGCGCCTCGGGCGGGTGGACCAGCATGCCGGGCAGCAACGACACCCCCTCGGGCGTCGCCACCACGTAGCCGTCGATCAGCCCCGCGAGCTCCCCGGCCCCTTCGGCCGCGCGCGCGAGGCCCTGGGCGGCGTCGTCGGCGCGCGACAGGCGGAAGGCCGCGCCGGTGACCAGGCACTCGAGATCGACGTCGTGCTCGCCCGCGAGGCTCGCCTGGAAGAGCCCGCGCTGCGCCCGCAGGAGCGCCTCCAAGGCCGCGAGCTCCTCGCTCGCGAAGCCGCCGCGCCGCTCGAGCGACAGGCGCGTGTGCACCTCGACGTCGCACAGCACGCGATCCCAGAGCGCGGCCGATCGCTCCTCGAACCACGGATCGGCCGGCGAGAACGGCCCGACCCGCGCGACGAAGCGCGCGCGCACGCTCGCGACGATCCCCTCGAGCGCGAAGTCCGCCGCCCGCGCGACCAGCGCCTCGTAGACCTTCGCGAGCGACGGGGTCATGCGCCTCGCGCCACGATACGCGCCGAAAACCGTCCGCGTCGAGCGCGCTTGACACGGTCACGGTCAGCCTCTACGCCAGCCGACCCTGCGCACCGAGGCGGGGATCGGCACGGGAGGCTCGGATGATCGGCCGCGAGACGATCGACCGCATCCGTTCGCGCGTAAGCCTCGTCTCCGTGGTGGGGGAGACCGTCAAGCTCCAGCGCCGCGGCCGGTCGTACGTCGGGCTGTGCCCCTTCCACCAAGAGAAGAGCCCGAGCTTCACCGTCAGCGACGAGCGCGGCCTGTTCCACTGCTTCGGCTGCAAGCTCTCGGGCGACGTCTTCAAGTTCGTCGAGCTGACCGAGGGGGTCGGCTTCATGGACGCGCTCAAGAAGCTCGCCGAGCGCGCCGGCATCGAGCTCGAGGACGACCGCAGCGACGCCGATCGCGCCCACGAACACCGGGAGAAGAAGCAGCGCGAGGAGCTCGTCGCGGTCAACGCGCTCGCCGCCGGCTTCTTCGAGCGCATGCTCTTCGAGCACCCGCTCGGCGCGATGGCTCGCGATGAGCTCGACCGTCGCGGGCTGCGCTTCGAGGGGGCTATGGCGGACGTCCTGCGCGCCTTCCGGGTCGGCTACGCGCCGCACGGCTGGGAGGGGCTCACGAGCTTCCTCCGACAGAACGGCGTCTCGCCGGCGCTCGCCGAGCAGGTCGGCCTCCTCGCGCCGCGCACCAGCGGGAGCGGCTACTACGACGCCTTCCGGCACCGGCTCATGGTCGCCGTGCTCGACGTCTCGGGGCGCGTGGCGGCCTTCAGCGGACGCGTGCTGCCGACGCCGCCGGGCGAGCACGACGACCCGTCGCGCGGTGCCCCCCCCAAGTACGTCAACTCGCGCGAATCGACGGTCTACGCCAAGGGGCAGACGCTCTTCGGCCTCTATCAGGCGCGCAACGGGATCCGCGCGCGGGGCGAGGCCGTGCTCGTCGAGGGGAACTTCGACCTCATCGCGATGCACGCCCGGGGCATCGACCACGTCGTCGCGCCGATGGGCACGGCGTTCACCGCGGATCAGGCGCGGCTGCTGCGGCGCTTCTCGTCGTCGATCACGCTGCTTTTCGACGCGGATGCCGCCGGCAGGAAGGCGACCTGGGCCGCGCGCGAGACGTGCAAGGAGGCCGGGCTCGCCGCGCGCGTCGCCCGTCTCTCCGAAGGGAAGGACCCCGACGAGTTCCTCAGGGCGCGGGGGGCCGAGCCGATGCTCGACGCGCTGCGCGCCGCGCGCTCGCTCGACGAAGCGCTGATCGACGACGTGCTCGGCGCTGTGGGCTCCGGCGCCAACCTCGAGGCCAAGCGCGTCGCCCTCGACAAGGTCCGGCCGCTGCTCGAGGACCAAGAGGTCTCGCTGCGCAACGTCCTCGCCACGCGCGTCGCCCAGCAGCTCGGGCTCGATTTGCCCACGTTTTGGCGCGTGATCCGGGGGGCGCCGGTGCAGCGACCGAACGACGCGGGGGGCATGAGCGAGCCGAGCAAGAAGGAGTCCGACGAGGAGGCGTTCTCGCGCGCCATCGTGCTGGCCTTGATCTCGGCGCCCGAGCTCACCGAGGAGCCATCCGTGCAATCGGCGCTCTCGCTGGTCGCCGGCGACTGGGCCTTCGCGGTCCTCGAGCTGCGGGAGGAGATGCGAAAGTCGCGCCGAGAAAATCGGCCGATCGACGGCTCAGCGCTCCTTGCGCGGCTCCCCGAGTCGATCCAGAAGTTCGCCGCGGCCACGCTGGTCGCGCCTTCTCTCGCTCCGGTGGGCCCGGGCGCGTCGGAGGCCGGGGGGGAGGCTGGCCATGCAGAAGGTTCACGCGCCGACGCCGGCGCCGCGACCGAGGACGCCGCGAGGGCGAAGATCGTGATTCGCGAGAACGGTGCCAAGCTGGCGAAGACGGTCTCCGCCGAGCGATGCCGCGAGCTCGATCGCGAGATCGCGCGCGCCGACGCCGCCGGCGACTTCGCCCGCGCGACCACCTTGCTCCAAGAGAAGACCCGCCTGCTCGCCGCGGCTCGCACGGCCCTCCTCGAAGCCCAGGCCGACGCCGAAGCCTGAGCTACTGACCATTTGGCCCCCCCCGGGCCACTGTGTTCGCTTCGCCCTCGTTTTCGCTTCGCTTGCACCTCGCCCGCCGGTGCCCCAGAACTCCCGGCCCCTCGCTCCCCGCCCCCCGCGACACCCCGACGAAGGACACGCCACCGATGAAGAAGCCCGAGCGTAAGGACGGCGTCCAGCAGCTGATCGACCTTGGCAAGTCGAAGGGCTACCTGACCTACGAAGAGGTCAACGACGCCCTCCCCGCCAACGTGGTCTCGGCCGATCAGATCGACGACGTGATGTCGATCCTCGGCGACGAGGACATCGAGATCGTCGACGCCGCCACTCAGGTGAAGATCGCCCCCGCCCGCCTCGCCAACGCCGAGTCGGAGGAGAAGAAGGCGATCGTGCATGTCGAGCGCGAGGAGACCCAGGACGACGACGGGCTCTACTCGCGCTCGAACGACCCGGTCCGCATGTACCTGCGGAAGATGGGCTCCGTCGCGCTGCTCACGCGCGAGGGAGAGGTCGAGATCGCCAAGCGCATCGAGGACGGCGAGCACCGCGTGCTCGACGCGATCCTCGGCTCGCCCATCGCGGTGCGCGAGATCATCGATCTCGGCGAGAAGCTCAAGAAGGGGAAGATCCGCGTCAAGGAGATCATCCGCGACGGCGAGGAGGACGACCAGCAGTTCGACGAGGAGGAGGCCGACCGCCGCATCATCAAGGCGATCGAGAACGTGCGCCGCCTCGACAAGAAGCTCGCCGACGTCAAGGCCGCGATCGCCGCGGGCGAGAAGACCAAGCGCGAGGTCTCCGAGGAGGTCTCGTCGACCAAGGAGAAGATGGTCGAGACGCTCCAGGACATGCGTCTCAACAAGAAGACCATCGACAGGGTCGTCGCCAAGCTCAAGACGCTCATCCAGAAGGTCGAGCGCGCCGGCGCGCACGCCAACGAGCTCGAGCGCAAGACGGGCGTCCCGCTCGACGAGATCCGCGCCATGGTGCGCGACTCGAAGGACGACCGCGCCGCGCAGCGCCGCTACGCGAAGAAGCTGACGATGACGGTCGACGAGTTTCTCGCGATCGAGAACACGCTGCGCACCGCCGCGAAGAACCTCAAGAACGTCGAGGAGGAGCTGCAGGTCGACGTCCGCGAGCTGCGCGCGACCTACCACGAGATCCGCGAGGGGGAGCGGCACGCCGAGCGCGCGAAGGCGGAGCTCGTCGAGGCGAACCTGCGCCTCGTGGTGTCGATCGCGAAGAAGTACACCAACCGCGGCTTGCAGTTCCTCGACCTGATCCAGGAGGGGAACATCGGCCTCATGAAGGCCGTCGACAAGTTCGAGTACAAGCGCGGCTACAAGTTCAGCACGTACGCGACGTGGTGGATCCGGCAGGCGATCACGCGCGCGATCGCCGATCAGGCGCGCACGATCCGCATCCCGGTCCACATGATCGAGACGATCAACAAGCTGATTCGCACCTCGCGCTACCTCGTGCAGGAGTTCGGCCGCGAGCCGACCCCCGAGGAGATCGCCGAGAAGATGGAGCTGCCGCTCGACAAGGTCCGCAAGGTCCTGAAGATCGCGAAGGAGCCCATCTCGCTCGAGACCCCGATCGGCGAGGAGGAAGACTCGCACTTGGGCGACTTCATCGAGGACAAGAGCGTCGTCTCGCCGAGCGAGGCCGTGATCAACATGAACCTCGCCGAGCAGACGCGGCGGGTGCTCAAGTCGCTCACCCCGCGCGAGGAGAAGGTCCTGCGCATGCGCTTCGGCATCGGCGAGAAGAGCGACCACACGCTCGAAGAGGTCGGCCAGGACTTCGAGGTCACCCGCGAGCGCATCCGCCAGATCGAGGCGAAGGCGCTCCGCAAGCTCCGCCACCCGAGCCGCAGCAAGCAGCTCAAGAGCTTCATCGAGAGCTGACCTCACCCCCTGGCCCCCTCTCCCTGAAGGGAGAGGGGGAACGTGAGACCCGTCCAGCCTCACGCGTCCTCCTCTCGCGAGGAGGGAGAGGAGGGCGGGGGAGGTGAGGTTCCAGTAGGCTTCGCGAATCGTGGCCGAGGGGCGCCTCTCGAACCTGCTCTTCTGGTCGGTGCCCGCGTCGATCGCCGCGGTGGCGGGGTGGTTCGCCTATCGGTACTTCCACGACGCGCCGCCGCCGCCCCCGTACGAGGATACCTATGAGCTGCGCGCGAACCCGTGCGCGGCGGGGCGCCTTCGGTGCCTTGGCGGCGCGATCCAGGAGAGCACCGGCGACCGCGTGGAGCACGGCGATCACGCGGACGGCGGCGAGCTCTGCGCGTGGAAGGCGGTCGGCGCGTGCGCGCGCAAGTGCGTGGCCGATCGCGTGACGATGGCCGGGCTCGACGCCGAGACCGCCAAGCGTCAGCTGTGCGATCCGCCGGCCGACGTGGGCTCGTTGGTGGCGGGGCAGACGAGCAATCTCGACAAGAAGCCGGACGAGGTGCCGAGCTGCGACGGCGACGGCTACGCGCCGACGTCCGACGAGATCGTCCAGTGCGTGCTGCGATCGGCGAGGGATCGCGGCACGCCGGGGGTGGTGCTCGGGACGATCCAGTGCCGCACGCGCGTGGTGGCGACGTTGGATCGAGACCCGCAGCTGATCACGCGCGAGCAGGCGATCGCGCTGTGGTGCGAGCGGCTGGGGGCGGCTTCGGCATCGGCATCGGCATCGGCATCGGCTCCGGCTCCGGCATCGGCTCCGGCTCCGGCATCGGCTCCGGCTCCGGCATCGGCTCCGGCACCGGCCACGGCACCGGCATCGGCTCCGCGCCCCTAGCTCACTGTCCCCCGCGGGGTGGGTCGAAGCCCTCGCCTTTCAGGCGACGACTTCCAGATCGAACGGCCCCCATCCCCAGCCCTTCCCCCGCGGTGCGTGGGAAGGGGGCCCAACGCGCG
>JAJXTK010000398.1 GCA_021783935.1 Myxococcales bacterium
CCGCGTCGGCGCGCTTCACATGGGCGTCGAGGAAACGCACCGTCGAACGCGGTAGCACGCGCGGCAGGAACAGCGAGGCGAGCTTGAGCGTGAGCGCCGTCTGCGGATCCATCCCCGGCAGATCGAAGAGGTCGGCGGTCTTGAGCCAAGACCAGCCGAAGTGCTGCCCGAGGTGATCGCACTCGAGCGGAAAGACCTCATTGAGCCTCTGCAGATCGCGCTGGATTGTGCGCGGCGTGGTCTTAATCGCGTGCTCCGCAGCGAGGCGCTGGACGATCGTGGAGGTGTCGATCTTGCGCGGCGCGCGCGGGATCATCTTCAGAACGGTCCAGTGCCGGACGAGGAGGTCGGACATGGTAATGCGCCGATCGTAGGGGACTCGCCGCGCGCGTGCGACGGATTCGGTCGCACCGGGGCCGCATGTTGGCGAGCATGGCGAGCCGATCCCCTTGTAGACGTCGATCGCGACGGTGATGGCGTTCTTGCTCATGAGGGGGAGACGCGTCGGCGCGCGGGCTCTTACGCCTGCGGTGGCGGCACGTGTCCGATCGGTCGCCACGCCCGCGTCCTCGCTCTCAGGAACGTGCCAACCACCCCAGCCGCCAGCATTACGACCGGCGCCCAAGTCATCGAGATCGGCCGCTGCATCGGCTGCGACCAGCGCGCCCGGCTCGACGCCGGCGTCTGCCGCACATGCCTCGATCACCCCAACCGTGGCCGACGCTGGGCCGAGATCGCGCAGCGGGTGCGTCGAGATCCGGCCTTCGCGGCGGAGGTCCATTCGCGGATCGCCACCGACGGCGGGCGTATGATCTTCTTCGAGATGTTCGGCCCCGACGTCCTCCTGCCAATGCCACGCGAAGGTCACGAAGGCGGCGGCACGTGAGGCGCGCACGGATCGCCTACTTTCTGCTCGCGCTCGGGTGCTCCTGTCGACGCGATCCCGCACCTGCGCCGCCCGAGTTCTCTGCGCCACCCGGGCAGTCGGCCTCGGCGCGCGAGCGCCCGCTCGCGATGCCGGCGACGTCCGAGACTGGGCCAAAGGCCGCGACCAGCCCTGCGCCGGGCCCCTCGTGCGCGCCGCCGCAGCTCGTCGACGCGCAACGCCTCGCTGCGACCTGGCCCCAGCGCCTGGGCGAACGCGTCAGCATGTCGGCGCGCATCGAGCGGTCGATCGATCTCATGACGGCGCTCGTGACCTCGAAAGGGGCACGC
The DNA here is from genome assembly GCA_021783935.1 of Myxococcales bacterium. Classification (GTDB taxonomy): domain Bacteria; phylum Myxococcota_A; class Polyangia; order Polyangiales; family JADJMO01; genus CAIXWQ01. Next base: position 1,216 of record JAJXTK010000398.1, read on the forward strand.
TTCGTGGTGGTGCTCGGTCCCGACCAGATCTGGGACGGTGAGCGCGTGCGCGTGTTTCGCGTGATGGGCTCGACGCAGGTCGCGCTCGGCGGGCGCGTGACGCTGCCGCAGCTGCTGCTCGAGGCCGACGAGGCCTGCGACGCGGGGTGAAGCTCAGAAGCCGACGGTCACGAACGTCCGCTCTGGCAGAAGCAGCGCCGTGAGCCGCCCGTCGTCGAGCGTCCCCGCGCCTGTGTCGATCGCGAGCACGTCCCCGGTGTCGAGCGGCTCGGCGCGGGGCTGATGCCCCAAGATGATCGGCCGGTCGATCGGCGGCATCGCCTCCGGATCGTTGGCGGTCCAGAGCAGCTCGCGCGGGTGGTGCTCGGCGAGGTGCTGCACCACGCCGTCGAACGGCACGCCGGCGAGCGAGACGTGCACCGGGATGCCGGCGTGAATGAGCCAGTAGCGCTCGCCCATGACGTCGAGGTCGCCGACCCGCGCGAGCGACTCGAGGAACCGGCGGTGCGCGCTTGGCACGCGCCAGGCCTGCGGTTCGAGCTCAGAGCGCGTGTCGCCGACCGCGCCGTACGAGCGGAGCGTCGCGAGCCCGCCCATCTTCGGCTTGAGGGCCCAGTCGTCGAGCCCGTCGCCGCGAAGCCAGGCGAGCAGCCATTCCTCGTGGTTGCCGTGCACGCCGACCGCACCGCGTTCGATGAGGCGGTCGATCACGCCGCGAACGTCGGGGCCGCGGTCGATCAGGTCGCCGAGGACGACGAGGGGGCGATTGCCCAGGCGCGGAAGTAGCCGATCGAGCAGGTCGAGGCGACCGTGGAGGTCACCGAGAACAGCGGCGGGCTGCGCAAACTGAAAACGAACGATGGGGCTCACGAGCGCTCGAGCCTACGCCGCCCGCCCCCACGCCGCCTCGCGCCCATCGGACCGCTTCGGCTTGGTGCGCAGGAACCGACTCGCGTCCCCGCGTCGGTAACACGTGAGCAGCACCCCGTCGTCGCTGGTCACGACGATCCAATCCCGCGCGCGGCTCACGACCGGCGCGCCCGCCTTGGCGAGCGAGACGCTGGCCGAATCGCTCGCTACCGCAAAGACCGCGGTCTAGGACGCCGAGAAGGGGCGGCAGACGCTCGAGCTGCGGCTCCACGACGACGACGAGGCGCATGTGCGCCGCGGCGCCAAGGCGGTGGAGCTCGAGCAGCAGCGCCAGCGCACCGAGGTGGAGGAGGGGTGACCGCGCGCGGCTCGGCGCGCGAGCCGGAGCCTGCATCTTCGCGCAGGGCGTTCAGCCAACCTGGCGAGCCGCCCGCATCCACCCCCGGTTGGAAACCGGGGGCTCGAAGTGAAAGCCCCCGCCGGGGGCTCGGATCTCCTTCGAGCGGTCGCGCGGGTTCGCTCGCTCGGAGCCCCGAAGGGGCTTTTCCGCCGAGGCCGGCACCTCGGTGCCGGTTCGAAGCGCGTCGCCCGGCGCCATCGCACCAGCTCCTCAGCGCCTCAGCTCCTCAGCGTCCGATCGACGTCCATCCGCGCCAGGGCCATCGCCTCCAGCGCACCATCGAGCAGCTCCGCGCAGCTCGCAGCGTCGGCGTCGACACGGGCGACCTCCATGGGGAAGAACGCGGCCGCCGCGTCCGACTTCGCGCGTCGGAACGAGCCGGCGTGCTCGCGCAGGACGCTGTCGATCTCGAGCGCGCGCACGAGGCTGGCGCGGACCTCGCGGAGCGAGCGTTCGACCTGCTCCGTGAGCGCGGGCGCTGCGCGGCGGGCCGCGAGCTGATCGTGGGCGGTCGCGAGCGAGGCGGCCTCGTGGAAGCGCTCGATCTCGCGGAGCAGCCGCGCCGTGCGCTCGCCACCTCCACGCACGCGGCCGCGCCAACGCCAGGCGCGCACGACGCCGAACGCCACGGCGCCGCCCGCGAGGGCGATCAGGGCGCGGGGTCCCCACACGTCGATGCCAGGACGAAGGCCGAGCCAGAACGTTCCGACGGTAGCGGCCAGCGCGAGGAGCAACACGATCCCCGTCGCGAGATCGTTTCCGCTGCAGGCGCCGCTCTCGCCGAAGACGAACAGTCCGACGACGAGCCCCACGCCGAGCAGGGTGAGCGGCGTCTCGATGATCAGGAGCAGCAGGAAGAGCGCCAGCGCGGCGAGCGCGACGAGGCCGAGCTCCTTCAATGCCTCGAGGCCGGGGCGTGCGAGGGCGTCGAGGCGCTCGTCGCTCAGCGCGGTGTGCTTGCGGAGGTCGCTGCGACGGATGCGGAGCGCGTCGAGGCGGTGAGCGGCCATGCCGATCCGACGCAGGACGGCGTTGGGATCGGACACCGGCCTCGAGAGGCCTGACGGCTCACGAGCAGGTCGGCGGTCGAAGCGGAATCGGCGCGGTGTGAACTGCGAGGGCGGCGCGAATCATCCCCATCTCGATCCACAACAATCGTCGCTCGAGCTCCGGGGCGTCGAGCGCGCTCGCCCGAGCGTGAGAATCTACGATGGGTCTGGCCTCGACGGCTGCGCGCAAGAGAAAGTCGCGATCGCGACTGCGAAGAAAGCGAGCGACCGCGGGGGACAACTCGGCGGTTTCGTGGAGCGCTCGGCCGGCGGACTCGAGCACGTCGACGGCTCGGGCGCGGGAGAGAGACTTCTCGCCGATCGGCGCAGGCCTACGCGGCGAAGCGGGGCGAAGGGTCGTGGAGCTCATGGTCATTCCTTGATTCGTCATTCGGGGAGAGCCCGTCGGCGGGCTCGTCGGGATTGGCTTCTTGTTTGCTAATTAGAGACTGGCGTGCCAGCGAGAGGCGCGACGGCGCGCACGATGCGCGACGCCACCTCGCCCGGAGGCGCGGTCCTAGCGGACCGGCTCCGAGCGCAGGGATTCGAGGATCCGCGAGTAGCGCTTGTCGATCGCGCTGCGCTTCACGCCGAGCTCGGCAGCGAGCTCCTCGCGCGCCTCGCCGGCGAGCACGCGCTCGAGGAAGTGCGCGTCCTTCGGCGCGAGCCGACCGAGCAGGCGGCGGGCCTCCTCGAGGTCGGCGAGCTTCTCGTCGACCGGCTTGTGCGCGTCCGCGACCACCTTGGGGCGGTGCCGATCGTCCTCGTCCCCCTCGGGCTCGTCCGCGAGAGAGACGGTGCGGCGGCGGCGGCGTAGCCGCGAGCACGCTTCGTTGCGCAAAGCCTGCGCCGCGTAGGCCACCGAGGCCGCGTGGACCAGGCGGTGGAGCTTGGCGACGATCAGGTCGTGGAGAATGTCCTCCGCGTCGACGTCGTAGTTCCCGAGCCGGCGCAACGCGACGCGGCGCAGCAGCTCGCAGAGCTCACCCGCGAGCGGGTGCTGGATGGGGTGCGCGACCAGTCGCAGCACCTCGGTCAACTCGCGAAAGCGCTTCGAATCGCCCATTCCGTGACCTCCTCCGACGGGGCGCGCGGCCGGCCACCATGGCCGACGAGAGCCCCTACCCATGGACGCGCGAGCCGGACGGGATCGGACAGGAGGGTCCGATGTGCGCTGGCTCACGGGCGCCGCGCTGTGTTCGTCGATGGGCGACGAGCGCGCTTGCTGGTCGTTCGTCCCGGTTGGGCGCGCGGCGTGACCGGGCGGTGCGACGAGATCGGTCGCACCGTGCACCCGGGCGGCTGGAGGAGAGACGCGCGCGCGGCATAGGTAGGGCGAGGAGTCCCATGACCAGCCCCGCCTCTCCGTCTCGCCGCCGCCCGCGCTCGGCCTGGGCGCCCCGATGACCGCGCCGTCCGATCTGGTTCGCGACGCGCTCATGGTGGCTTGCCGACGCGCGATCGAGGAGGCCCAGCTCGACGAGCAACCGCCCGAGGCTGTCGCCGAGGAGCTCCTGCGCGACCTCGCTGCCGCGCACGCGGTCGCGTCGGCGAGCGGGCCGACCGTCCTGCGATGCCTCCAGGACTCGATGCCGGCGGTGATGCTCCGCATGCTGCTCGGCGTCCCTGGAGCGCTGCACGCGCTGCGGACGGGTGTGGCTCCACTACTTCGTCACGCACGAGGGGTTCTCGCGCTCGGGCCGGTGGCTTCGCGCCATCGTGAGCGAGGGGGAGGCAGCGCACGTGAAGCCCGAGACGGCGGTGGAGCTAATCCGCGCGCACCCCTGGCACATCTGCGGGGGGTCGTACTTCGGGCACGCGGGGAAGCGCGGGGAGGGGTGGGTGAGCGTCGACCTGTGACGCGCCCGGGCCCGCCCCGCCCGGGTGGCGGCGGGCCCCGCCGATCCTTCCGGCGCTGGAAGGATCGAGGTTCCTACGAAATCATCGCCTCGTTACCCTTGCGCGATGTCCGCCGCCAAGCGCCGCCCGGCCGCCAAGGCCGCCCAGAAGACCACGACCGCCGCCCTCGCCCGCGCTCCGAAGCCGCCGCTCGCGGCAGAGCCGATCGCCGAGCCGCCGCTCGACAAGCCGCAGCGCGCGCTCCTCGCCGAGGCGCTGCGCCGCGCCGAGGAGACCCGCAACGTCGTGGAGGACGCGCTGCTCGACTTCGGGCGCTGGCTCCTCGTCGAGGTCTTCCACGACGACGCCAAGGCCGCCCTCGACGACAAGCGCAGCAACCCGGTGTGGCGCGTGCTCCTCCAGCGCGCGGGCGGTCCGACGCTCCGCCTCGGCCAGCGCTTCCTGTACGTCTCGCTCGCCATCGCGGCGCACGACAAGCGCATCCAAGACGACGCGTGGCGGCTGCTGGAGCCCGGCCGCAAGGAGCTGCTGCTGCCGCTCGGCGACGAGGCCGCGATGCGCGAGGGGGCGCAGCACGTGGTCAGGATGAAGCTCTCGCAGCGCGCGACGCGCGCGTACGTGCGAGCCCAGCTCGCGGCCAAGGGGGCGCCGGCGACGGTCCGCGTGACGGCGCCTGGGTTCAAGGCGCAGGTGACGAAGTTCCGCGCGCGCGTCGGCGCGCCCGGGTATCAGGAAAAGCTCGAGCAGACGCTGCGCGGAATGCCGAACAAGGA
>JAJXTK010000399.1 GCA_021783935.1 Myxococcales bacterium
CTCGAGGCGCTTCTCGCTCGTGCTCGCGACCTTCAACACGTTCCTGCACCTCTACACGCGCGACGACGTCGAGCGCTTCCTCGCCCGCGCGCGCGCGCACCTGCGCCCTTCGGGCCGGCTCGTCTTCGACACGAGCCTGCCGAGCCCTGTCGATCTCGCGCGCGATCCGGGCCGGCCGCTGCGCACCCCGCCGCTGCGCCACCCCTCGCTCGGCAAGTGCCGCTACACCGAGCGGTTCGACTACGACGCCGCGCGCCAGATCCTGTTCGTGTCGATGGAGTTCGAGCCGCTCTCGCCCGAGCACGCCTCGTTCGTGACGCCGCTCGCGCATCGGCAGTTCTTCCCGCAGGAGCTCGAGGCCCTGTTGCACTACAACGGCTTCGAGGTCGAGCGGGTCGACGGCGGCTGGGCCGGCGAGGCGCTCGATCGCTACGCCGACGTCGCCGTGTGGACCTGCCGCGCGCGGTCGCAGAGGCGCCGATGACCTTCCGCATGGTGCCGCTCGGCGTCGGCGACGCGTTCACCGCGCGCCACTACTCGACCTCGCTCGCGCTCGTCGTGGGCGCGCCTTCGCGCGAGGAGATCTGGCTTCTCGACTGCCCGCACCCGATCCAGAAGATGCTGCTCGAAGCGGCGCGCGCGTCGGGCGAGCCGCTCGAGCCTTCGCGCGTGCGCGGCGTGATCCTCACGCACCTGCACGGCGACCACGCCTCGGGGCTCGAGGGGCTCGCCTACTGGATGCGCTTTCACCAGCAGCGCAAGCTCGAGCTCGTCGTGCACCCGCAGGTGCTCGCGCGGCTCTGGGAGGGGCACCTCGCGGCGGGCATGGAGCAGCTGATGCTCTCGATCGACGGGCCGACCGTGCCGATGTCGCTCGGGGACTACTTCGAGGTGACGCCGCTGCGCGACGATGGCCCGATCGTGGTCGGCGCCGTCGCGGTGGAGGGGCGCCGCACCATCCACCATGTCCCGACGTACGCGATGCGCGTGCGCGCCGAGGGGCGCACGCTCGGCCACAGCGCCGACACCGCGTTCGATCCGTCGCTCATCGAGTGGCTCGCCGAGGCCGACCTCGTCGTCCACGAGACCAACCACGGCACGCACACGCCGTACGAGCGGCTCGCCGCGCTCCCCGCGGAGCTGCGGGCGAAGATGCGGCTGGTGCACTACCCCGACGAGTTCGACGTCGAGGCCAGCGTCATCGAGGCGCTCCGTGAGGGGGGCGTCTATCGGATCTGAGGGGGCCGGCTGCCGAGCGCCGGACGCACGCGAGCCGGCCACCCCGAGGGAGCGGCCGGCTCGAAGGCGCTCTCGCGTTGGCTCAGAACGCGCGGCCGCTCGGCTCGACGACGCGCATGACCGAGGAGGGGCGCTGCGGCGGGGCGACCTGAACGCGCCCCTCGCTCACGTACTCCTTCGGCTGGTCGATGCTGCCGACGGCGGCCACCAGGCGGTCGAGCCCGAGCTCGGAGGCGGCCTCCTTGGTGAACAGCACGGCCACGCGCGCGATCTTGATGCCGAGCTCCTTGCCGAGGTCGGTCTCGCGCTCGACGAACGCCTCGAAGCTCGGGTAGTTGCGCGCCTCGTACAGCTTGCGCACCTGGACGTCGCGCAGGAGCAGCCCGATCTCGAAGAAGTTCTTCGAAAGGTTCTTGCGCAGCGCCTTGAGCTGGGCGCTCGCCTTGAGCAGCTCGTTGAGCTTCTCCTTGATCTCGTCCGCGTTGGTCGGGGTGCGGATCGTCGCGCGCGCGCTCCCGGGCGGCGCCGGCTCGGCGGCCCGAGCACGCGCCTCGGCGGCGTGCTTGGCCGCGTGGCGAGCGGCCCACGGCGCGGCCCCCTTGATCCCGAGCTTGCGCTTCGGCTGCGGCGCGCCGACCGCGGGCTTCGCCTCGGCCTTGTCGCCTTTGCTCGCGGCAGCGGCCGCCGCGGGCTTCTTGGTCTCGACCTTCGAGGAGGCCGACTTGGTCGAAGCCCCCTTGGAAGGCTCGCTCTTGCTCTTCTTGTCCGACGTCGCCATGCGCGCAGCGCCCCTTCGCGGCGGCTCCAGGGCGAGGCAGCCCGCCCCTTCGGTCCTCACAAGCCGGTCGGCGACTCCGCCGCGCCGTCACGACGTGGCAGAGGGAGACTCCGCCGCGGCGCAGGCGGGACGATGGACGCCCCCTGACGATTGCCCCAGGCTCTAGAACCCGGATCGGGGTCGCTGTCAAGAGGCGGCTAACTGCTCGACTTCACGCTCTTTCCATCGCCACTGGGCAGCGCGGGGCCGTCGCGGGCCTCAAGAGCTCGCCCGGCGTGGCCCCGGAAGAGTGGTGCGCGTGCGGAGAAACTCGCACAGCTGGCGCACGCGCGGGTCGTCTTCGCCCGCGATGGAGGCAACCCCTCGATCGATGGAATCGGCGCTCCGATAGATCGCTCGGTGCGCCCGCCGGAGCGCGTCGATCGCGCCCTCGCCGAGGCCGCGACGCTGCAGCCCCACGACGTTGAGGGCCCGCACGCGCGCGCGATCCCCCTGCGCGATGTGGAACGGCGGCACGTCCTGCTCGACGCGCGCGCCGGCCGCCACGAAGGCCGACTCGCCGACGCGCACGAAGGGGGCGAGCGCGACGGCGCCGCCGAGCACGACGGCCTCCTCGAGCACGACGTGCCCCGCGAGCTGGCAGGCGTTGGCGATCGTGCAGCCGTCGCCGACGACGACGTCGTGCGCGACGTGGACGCCGACCATCAACAGGCAGCGCGCGCCGACCGACGTGCGGCCGCGATCCTTGCGCGTGCCGCGGTGGAGCGTGACGTGCTCGCGGATCACGGTGTGCTCGCCGATCTCGAGCTCCGTGGGCTCGCCGGCGTAGGTCCGATCCTGCGGCGGGCCGCCGAGCACGGAGAACGGGTGCACGACGACGCCCCGCGCGAGGCGCGTGGGCCCCTCGATCACCACGTGCGCGCGCAGCTCGACCCCCTCGGCGAGCGCGACGCCCGCGCCGACGACGCAGAAGGGCCCCACGCTCGCCGACGACGCGATCTCGGCGCGCGCGTCGACGATCGCCGTCGGGTGGATCGTCACCGAGGCTTCTCCACGACGCTCGCGAGCAGCTGCCCCTCGGCGCAGAGCGTGCCGTTGACGGTCGCCTCGCCGCGGAGCTTCCAGACGTTCGAGTGGTGGCCGAGCACCTTCACCTCGAGGTCGAGCCGATCGCCGGGGCGCACCGGGTGGCGGAACTTCGCCTTGTCGATGCCGAGGAAGTACATGAGCGAGCCCTGCACGTCGAAGGGGTCGCTGGCGTACGCGAGCACGCCGCCGATCTGCGTGAGCGACTCGACGATGAGCACCCCCGGCATGATCGGATCGCCGGGGAAGTGCCCCTGGAAGAAGGGCTCGTTGATGGAGACGTTCTTGTAGCCGCGGATCGACTCGCCGGAGACGATCTCGGTCACCCGATCGACCATCAGGAACGGATAGCGGTGCGGAAGGATCGTGAGGATCTTCCGGATGTCGAGCTGCACGCGCCTACCTTAGCGCAGTTGGCGTCTCAGCCCCGATAGAGCCTCGCGTGGCCCCGCAGCCAGCGCGCGCGCGCGACGGCGGGGTAGCCGGCGAAGACCGCGCCCTCGGGCACGTCGCCGATGACGCCCGCCTTGGCCGCGATGCGCGCGCCGCGCCCGATGCGGCAGTGGTCCGCGACGCCCGCTTGGCCGCCGATCCACACGTCGTCCTCGAGCGTGACCGAGCCCGCGAGGCCGACCTGGGCGGCGATGCGGCAGCGCTGGCCGACCACCACGCCGTGGCCGAGGTGCACGTGCGCGTCGAGCTTCGAGTCGGCGCCGATCGCGGTGGGGGCGAGGACGCCTGCGTCGACCGTGCAGAGCGCGCCGAGCTCCACGCCGTCGCCGAGCGAGACGCCGGCGCGGTGCGGGATGCGCAAGGGGCGCCCCTCTTCGTCGTCGACGAAGCCGAAGCCCACGCGGCCGATCACCGAGCCGGCGCCGACGCGCACGCGGGCGCCGAGGCGGACGTTCGGGAAGATGACCGCCCCCGGCTCGAGCCGGAGATCTCCCGGGAGCACGACCCCCTTCGCGACCTGGGCGCCGTCGATCGTTTCGAACGCGAGCGCCGGCTCCTCGAGCGAGGCGAGCAGCCGCGCGAGCACGAGGTCGGCGCGCGGGTGGATCCATCGCCGCCCCTCGGCGCCGCGCGAGGCCACGCGCGCGGCCACCAACAAGACCGGCGCGTCCGCGCGAAGGGCCAGCGCGCCGCGATCGTGCAGGACCGGCGCGAGATCGGCGCCCCCTTCGCGGTCGCCCGCGCCCAACGCGCGCACGACGAGATCGCGCGGCAGCGCCGGATCGAGCGCGCCGCCGTGCGCGGCGACGAGCGCGTCGAGCGTCGCCTCCGCGATCGCGACGGCCATCGTGGCTACTTGGCGGCGGGCTTCGCGAGCGGCGTCACGCCGGTGCCGCACGCGCCTGCGCCCCAGTCGTACTCGCAAATCACCCGCTCGGTGAGGTCGAGGCCGTTCGTCGTCGAGCCCCAGTAGGCCTTCTTGTCGACGATGATGTCCCACCCCTCTTGCTGCGAGAAGCGCTCGAGGACCGCCTTGACCTTCTTCTCGATCGGAACGAACAGCGTGTCGTCGCGCTCGGCGAGCTCGGCGTTCGTGCGCTTGAGGAGCTCCTGGTAGGCCTGGAGGTCCTTCTGGTACTGCAGCGCGAGGTTCTGCAGCGTGTTGCCGCCGGGCGGGCTCTGCGACATCGCCTTGAGCTCCTCCTGCTGACGCGAGAGCCTGTCCTCGATGGCGCCGAGCACGCGCTGACGCTCGGCCTTCACCCGCGAGAGCGCGGCCGCGGCGCGCAGGCCATCCTCGTTCTCGCGCACCGCGCGATCGACGTCGACGTAGGCCATCTTGACCTTGAGCCTCGCCGGCTTGCCGGACGACGCGGGCGCGGGGGCGCCTTGGGCGAGGACGTCGGCGCTCGCGAGGGCGAAGGGGGCCAGCACCGAGAGCGCGAGGAGCGCTCGGGGGAGGGTTCGCATCGCGCTCATTGCATCTTGGGCGCGACGCTCGGGGCGGGCGCGGCGGGCTTCTTGGGCGCGGCGGAGCTCGACGCGGCGCCCGGCTTCTTCGCGACCGGGTGCGTCTGGTTGTACTCCTGGATGACCTTGTCCGTCAGGTCGAGGTCCTTGCGCCCATAGGGGACGCTGCGCTTCGACAGGATCATGTCGTAGCCGTCGCGGTTCGCGATCTTGCGCAGGAGATCCTTCAACCTGCGCTCGATCGGATCGAACAGCTCGCGCTCCTTGTCGCGCAGCTCGTTGTTGAACTTCATGAGCATCTGCTGGTAGTCGACGAGCTGCTTCTCGTACTGCGCGGCCTTGCGCTCGAGCGCGTCCTTGGAGAACGCCTTCGACTGCTTCTCGAGCTCGTCCTGCAGGCGCTTCAATTCGGCCTCGCGCGCGCCGATCGTCTTCTGGCGCGCGGCCTGTTCGTCCTTGATCTTCTCGCGCGCGGCGACCCCCTCATCGACCTTGTCGATGACGTCGTCGATGTCGACGTACACGATCGAGACGTCGGCGGCGGCCGTCGGCGCGGCGGCGGGCACGAGCGCGCCGGTCGTCGCAAGGCCGAGGAAGGCGGCGGCGAGCGCGTGGACGCGGAGCTTGCGGGCTAGACGCATGGCGCGGCTCATTAGCGCGTCCCCGGCGAGGTCGCCAGCGGATGACGCGGGGGATCGCACACCCCGGGCGCCGGGCGCGCGGCGGCTTGCCGCGCGAGCATCGTCGACGGTACAAGCGCCCGCCCGTCCGAGGTCGTCGAGGCTCGCGGACCGCATGCGCGCCGACGGTTTCGGCCTGCTCCCTACGGCTTCCTTTCGACATCGGATCCCGCACCCGCGATGACCTCCCGCGCCATCCACGCCGTCGACGGCATGAGCGACCCCCTCGTGGAGGCGGTCGAGCATCGCGTCCGCTCCGCCGGCGTCTGCGTGGGGCGCGAGGCGCGCGCGGGGCGCGACGTGCCTTGCGCCGGCGAGGTGTCCCTGGGGGGACGCGTCCTCGGCCGAGGGGCGCCGTGAGCGGACGCTGGCTGCTGCCGATCGCGGCGGCGTTCGCAGGGGTGCTCGCGCCGCTCGTCGTGCGCGCGGCCGCCGGCGACGACCGCCC
>JAJXTK010000400.1 GCA_021783935.1 Myxococcales bacterium
TACGAGATCAGCCAGGAAACCGTCGTCGCGGCCGCCCATCAGCTGCGGCTCTCGCCCGGCGAAGGCGAGCGCCTCCACGGCCACAACTGGCGGATCAAGGCGGTCGTCCGCTGCGAGCAGCTCGATCCGCGCGGCATGGTGCTCGACTTCAACGACCTCGGTCGCGAGCTGCGCAGCCTGGTCGAGCCCTGGGAGCACGTCTTCCTCAACGAGCTCTCGCCCTGGAACGACGTGAACCCGACCGCCGAGAACATCGCCCGCGTGGTCGCCGAGGAGCTCGGCGCCAAGCTCGACGACGCGCGCGCGCGCGTCGTGCGCGTGGAGGTCTGGGAGACCGATTCGTGCGGCGCGACGTTCTTCCGTTGAAGCCGGGCTCTCTCGACCGCGCCAGGTTCGGCGCGCTCAGGCGTTGACGAGCCGCACCCGGCGCCCGCTGGAGAAGTCGCTCTCGGCCCACGACGCCGGGCGATCCTGCCCCGCGAGCCACAGGGCCACCTGATCGCGGTAGTGGCGCGAGGCGGGATCGCCGCTCTGGCCCGGGGGGAGCACCGCGCGTCCGGCGCGCGGATCGCCGGCCGGCATGACGAGCCTCGCGGCGGGCGCGCAGCGCACCGAGAAGTCGCCGGCGTGCAGGTCGAACTCGCCCATGCACACCGTCGTGCCGTCGCCGCGCGCCGGGAACGGGCCCGGCGAAGATGCCGCGCGCAGGCCCGGGAGCTCCGAGAAGGGGTGACGGAAGGTCGCCGTGTGCAGCGCGCCCCAGGTCCACCGGGACGGATCGTCGCCGAGCAGGCGCCGCAGCCGGCTCTCGGCCATCGCCGCGGCGTCGCGCACGATCGTGGCCCGATCGAGATCGCGCAGCCACGGCCCGTCGGGGTCGCCGAGCACGCGCACGATCGGCAGCGCGGTGACGTTCATGATCTCGAAGTAGCGCTCGAACGCCTCCTCGCCGAGATCCTCCAGGAAGACGTGCCGCAGCGCCGCGTGGAGCAGCGCGTAGGTCGCCGTCGCGCCGACGCTCCGCTCGTGCGCGACGCCGTCCCACGCGCGCGCGAGCCGGACGAGCTCCAAGCCCCGCCGCAGGGGCAGACCGAGCGTCGCGTCGTCGAGCCCCTGGAGGAGCCGATCGCGGACCTGGGTCGCCCACGCCGAGCGCGCGTCGAACTGGATCGCCGCGAGCTCCCGCTCGCCGAGCCGGCCGTGCGCCTCGGCGAGCGCGCGCAGGCGCGCCATGCGGTAGGGCGGTTCGAAGAGCTCGCCGAGCTGGTGCCGAAAGCCCGGGCCATGCGGCCGCACGTTCGCCGACACGATGAGCCCGTCCTGCGGATCGCGCACGAACGGCAGCTCGTCGAAGGGAACGTAGCCCTGCCAGTCGCCGCGCGGGTCGTCGCCGTCGAGCAGGTCGAGCCCCGAGACGGCGCGCGGATCGCCGCCTAGGTTGCCGCGGCGGATCGGCACGCGCCCCGCGTACTGCCAGCCGATTGCGCCGTCGGCGTCGGCGAACACGAAGTTGATCGTCGCGCCGCCGTACGCGCGCAGCGCGTCGCGCGCCTCCTCGAAGCGCGCGGCACGCATGCCCGCGAGCGCGGCGTCGACGTCGAGCGTCGCGTCGAGCCCGCTCCAGCGCATCGAGATGCCCACGTCGTCGGACGCGATCGCATCGAGCGCGATCGCGCCCGAGACGACGGGGCCTCGCGGCGTGCGCGCGAACGCGACGGTGCGCGGCGCGAGCTCCCCCTTGACCGCGATCGTCTCGACGTGGGTGCCAAGGAGCCCTTCGGCGCGCAGCGCGCGCAGATCCTCGCGCCAGACCTGCGAGTCGTCCCCCCACCCCGCCGTCACGCCCCACGCCGCGCGCGCGTTCTGGCCGATCAGCGCCGCGGGGAAGCCCGGCACCGCGAGCCCGCGCGCGTCGAGGCCGCCGCCCGCCGCGCGGAACTCCCAGAACACCGACGGCGCCGTGAGCGGCATGTGCGGATCGCTCGCGACGATCGCGCGCCCCGTCGCGCTGCGCGCCGCGCTGACGGCGATCGCGTTCGATCCGAGGTGCAGGCCGTCGGCGCCGAGCACCGCGCGCAGCACCTCGGTCGTCGCGAGCAGCGGCTCGAGCGCGCCGACGTCGCCGCGGGTGACCGAGACAGGGTGGCGCTCGGGGCGCAGCGCGCGCGCCTTGTCGGGCGGCACCGTCGCCGCGACGAGCGCGTCGGCGAGCGCGTAGCGATACGAGAAGGTGAGCTGCAGCCCCGTCCCCTTCGCGAGGAGCAGGCAGTCTTGCCCCGTCCACGGCATCGGCTCGAGGTCGAGCAGCAGCATCTCGATGGGCCGCCGCCCGCTCGCGACGTACGCGTTCACGCCGGCCGCGTAGGCGTCGACCCAAGCGCGCCCCTCTGCGCTCGTGATCGCGTAGCTCGCCTCGGCAGCGCCGCGCAGATCGAGCGCGCGCGTGAGCGTGTCGAGATCGACGAAGGTCCGGCCGCGAAAGAGGCTCGTCAGCGCGCGCGTGTCGGCGGGCCGCGCGCCGAAGGTCGCTGCGAGCTCGCCCCGCAGCGCGCGCCGTCCGAGCTCCATCTGGAAGAGCCGGTCCTCCGCGCACGCCCAGCCGAGGCCGAAGGCGACGTCGTGGAGTCCGTCGGCGAAGACGCCCGGCACGCCCCACGCGTCGCGCGCGATCGTGACGGTGCCCTCGAGGCCGCGCACGCGCTCGGTGTGCGACGGGGTCGCCTCGCGCTCGGAGCGGTTTGCGCGCGCGGTGGTCGCGTCGATCGCGCGCATCAGGAGGGCCTTCACGGCGCGGGCGGGGCGGCTCGTCAGGACGTCGCGGATCGCGAGGACCATGGGGACGCCGTAGCCGCTCTGCCGCGGGGCGTCCCGGACGGGACGGCGGCGTACCCCGGACATATTCCGTCTGAGCTCGTCTTCCCGGAGCTTGCCGGCCCGCCTTTCGGACCTATTCTGAACAACAGTTCAGATGAGCGCCGTCCCCCGCCTCGATCCGACCGCGAGCAAGCGCGACGCGCTCGCGCAGCTCCGTCAGGAGCTGTCGCGCCGGTTCCCGGGTGCGGTCGCCGCCGCGGCGCAGCCCGCCTCCGAGCTGCTCGCGGCGCCGTTCGCGTGGGTCGAGGTCGCCCTCGGCCAAGGGGGACTCGCCTGGCTCGCCGCGTGGACGCGCCTCCTCTGCGCACGCGATCCGCTCGGCCGCCCCGCCCTGTGGGTCGACACGCACGGCACCTACGCGGCCGGCGATCTGCTCGATCTCGAGGGGCGCCTCGTCGTCGTCCGCCCGAGCGATCCGCACGAGGCGCACGTCGCCGCCGACATCGCCGTGCGCTCCGGCTCCTTCTCCCTCGTCGCCCTCGAAATGCACCGCGCGCTGCACCCCACGCCGCTCGGGCGCCTCGCACGCCTCGCGGGCGCCCGACGCGGCGAGGGGCGCACGCCGATCGTCGTCTGGGGCGCGCCGCCGCCGTTCGTCGCGCCGCCGAGCGGCGTGCCACGCACCCCGCTTCTCCACGCCATCGAGGCGCTCTTCTCCGCCTTCGTCGACGAGCCCGCCCATGCCGAACCGCCGTCCAGCGACGCCTACCGACGGAGCCCCCAGGGCGAGCCCGACGCGCCCTGGGTCCTCCGTGAGCGCTCCCCAAACACCGATCTCGAGCGAGGCACGCCCGCACGTGCCCCCCACGCGACGGATCGCCTGCGTCCGCTGGACCGAGCTGCCGATCGTCGCGCACCTCCGCCCGCCGCCGCATCCTGGGCTGCCGGAGCTCGAGTGGACGCAGCCGCTGATCTCCCCCTCGGCCTCTTCGACGAGCGAGGGCCCGAGCCCGTCGCCTCCTGAGGCGCTCGGCCCGTCGCGCGGTCGAGGGCGCGGGCGTCGCTCGAACGTCGATCAGCTCTCGCTGCTCGATCTCGTACCGTCGGACGCCCCGGCGCGCGTCGCGGCGCCCCCCTCGACGCCGCCGACGCCGCTCGTCGCCACGCCCCCGCCCACCATGGAGCTGCCGCGGGCGCTGGTGCGCGGCGAAGGGGGGAGCGCGAGGCTCGTCGCGATCAACGGGCGCGCGCGCGACGAAGGGGCGCGCGAGGAGATGACGCTCGCCGAGGCGCGGGCGCGGGCGCCCTCGCTCTCGACGGCGCTGCTCGATCCGGGGCGCGTCGAGGCCCTCGAGACGCGCGCCCTCGAGGCGCTGCTCGCGGTCTCGCCGCGGCTCGGTCACGTGCCCTTCGGCGGCGCGCGCGAGGAGCAGGCGCTCGCGCTCGACCTCTCGCGTCTGTCGCCGCACGGCGAGGGGCTGTTTTTCGTGGAGGTGCGATCCACCGCCGATCTCGAGCGCCTCGCGACGATCGTCGCGGATCTCGATCTCGGCCCCGTGAGCATCGGCGTCGCCGACGGCGCCTTCGCGGCGGCCTGCGCGGCGCGCCTCGTCGATCCGCGCACCACCGACGGCCTCCCCGCGCGCAAGCTCGCTCCCCGCGGGCGCGACGTGGGCTTCCTCGCCGCGCTGCCCACCACACTCTTGCCCGCCTCGGAGCGAGCGCGCGAGGCGTTCGCAGCGCTCGGGCTCCGGCGGCTCGAGCAGCTCGCGTCGCTTCCGCGAGAGGGGGTGCAGGCGCGCCTCGGCGAGGAGGGGCGCGCGCTCGTCGAGCTCGCGCGCGGCGGTCCGCTCCCCGTGCTCGCGACGTGGGTCCCCGACGCCGAGCCGCTCGTCGAGGTCGATCTCGCCGATCCCGACGACCCTGCCGCCGAGGGCGCCCACACGCTCGGCGCGCTGCTCTTCGCGCTTCGTGCCGCATGCATGCGCCTGATCCCGCCGCTCGCCGTGCGCGGGCAAGGGGTCGCCGAGCTCGAGATCGCCCTCGAGGGACGGCGCCTCGAGCGGGTCCTGCGCGCGCGCAAGCGGCGGCGCGCGAGCGACGACGACGATCGCGCCCTGCGCGTGCTCGTCCGCCCCGCCCGCCCGGAGATCGATCCGAAGGCGCTCTTCGAGCTCGCCCGCGCGACGCTCGAAGGCGCGCTGGGCCCCGTCGCACACGCGGGCGATGCAGACGAGCCCGCGTTCGCGCCGGTCGCGCGCATGCGCCTGCGCGTCACGCGCATCACGCCCGTCGAGCACACCGGGGAGCGGCTCCCGTTCACGCGCCGCGAAGCGGTCGTGCTCCCGCTCGACGTGACGCTTGCGCGCCTGCGCGGCCGCTTCGGCGGCGAGCGCGTCGTCACGCCGGTGCGCCACGAAGATCCGCGCCCCGACGGCCGCGGCGTCTTCCGCCCCGCCGACCCCTCGCCGGGCGGGAACGTCACGGTGCGCGCCGAGCCGTGGACACTCGAGCTCCCGGAGCTCCGCGAGCGCCTGCGCCTCCCGCCCCCCTCGATCGGAACCGTCATCCTCTCCCGGTTGCCCGCCATCGGCGACACGTGGCCGCTGCCGAACGTGGGCGCTCCTCACAAGGGGCCGCCGCGGCTGGTCGTGGAGGTCAGCCCGCCCGAGCGCGTCGCCTCGCGCTGGTGGGACGCCCCCTACGAGCTCGTCTATCATTGGGTCGTCGCGAGCGACGGCACGCGCGCCCTCTTCGCACGCGGCGCCGAAGAGGGCGGCCTGCGTCTGGTGGGCATCGCGGACTGACGCCCCACGAGCTCATCCGAACGCTCGAAACACGGCCTCGACGAACGGCGCAGGATCGTCGACCCCCACCACGGCGCGGATCACCGCGACGCCGTCGGCGCTCGCGCGCCGCGCGCCGTCGAGCCCGCCGCGATCGAGCCCGCCGAGCGCCAAGACCGGGATCGCCACGCGCGCACGCAGCGCCGCGAACCGCTCGACGCCGAGCGGCGGCCCCTTGCCGGGCGAAGCGAACAGCGGGCTCAGCGTGGCGAAGCTCGCTCCGTCGCGCCCCGCGACCGCGAGCTCGCGCTCGTCGTGACACGAGCAGCCGACGATCGCCCCCGGACCTAGCAGCGCGCGCGCCTCGCCGACCGTCACCGAGGCGCGCCCGAGCTGGACGCCGTCGGCGCCGAGCGCGCACGCGAGATCGACGCGATCGTGCACGACGAGCGAGGCGCCCGCGG
Source organism: Myxococcales bacterium (assembly GCA_021783935.1). GTDB lineage: Bacteria > Myxococcota_A > Polyangia > Polyangiales > JADJMO01 > CAIXWQ01. The sequence continues at coordinate 6,065 of JAJXTK010000400.1, forward strand.
AGCGCACGACCTCGAGCAGGCGGCGGCCGAAATCGAGCCTCTCGCGCGCGCCGAGCGCGTGATCGCGGAGCCCGACGAGGAGATCGGAA
>JAJXTK010000401.1 GCA_021783935.1 Myxococcales bacterium
GGCCTCGGCTTCGGCTTCGGCTTCGGCTACGGCTTCGGCTACGGCTCCGGCTTCGGCTCCGGCTTCGGCATCGGCTACGGCTCCGGCTACGGCTCCGGCTACGGCTTCGGCTCCGGCTCCGGCTTCGGCATCGGCTACGGCTCCGGCTCCGGCTCCCTCTTCTCAACGATCGATCAGGACCGCCCCTCTGCCGCGGGCATGCACGCGCCGCGGCGATGGGCTACGAGCGCGCGCCTCGCCGGTGCTAGCGTTCCGCGCATGTCCGCCCGGCACCTTGCCGCCGCGCTCCTCCTCTCCATCCCGGCGATCGCGTGCGGGCGCGCCGTGGCCCCTCCGCAGCACGACGTCGCCGAGGAGCCGCCGTCGCTCGTCGGCGTCGATGGCGCGCGGGTCTCGTGGGGCGAGGTGACGAGGCGCGCGCCGTGGACGGTCGTGGTCTTCATCTCGGCGACGTGCCCGTGCATGGCCTCGCACCGCGATCGCCTCGACGCGCTCGCCGCCGACTACGGCCCGCGTGGCGTTCAGGTCCTCGGGGTCGAGTCCGACGTCATGACGACGCCGCAGAGCCTCGCGGCCGAGGCGCACGACTATCGCCTGCCGGTGTTCGCGGACGAGCGCGCGCGCCTCGCGAACGCGCTCGGCGCCGAGTACGCGACCTACACCGTCGTCGTCGATCGCGAGGGGCGCGTGCGCTACCGGGGCGGATTCGACTCGGACCGCGTGATCCGGCACGAAGACGCGATTGCCTACGTGCGCGAGGCGCTCGACGATCTGCTCGCGGGCAAGGCTCCGCGGCGGCCGGAGGCGAAGGCGCTCGGCTGCATGCTGCGGAAGTACTGATGAGCGCGCGACGATCGACCTCCGCTCGCGTGAGCGCCCTCCTCGTCGCGTCGCTCGCGATCGTCGCCGCGTGCGGCGGCCCTTCGCGTGCCGTCGCTCCGCCGCCGCCGGGGCTCGCCTGGGATTCGATGAGTCCCGACCAGAAGATGGCCTACATGAAGACGACCGTGATGCCGCGGATGCGGGCGCTCTTCGTGGAGCTCGATCCGCACAAGTACCCCAAGATGGACTGCGTGCCCTGCCACTCGCCCGATCGGGCGCGAGGCTGGAAGATGCCCAACCCCGATCTCACGCTCGATCCGCTGTGCATCAGCGGCGGCGCGGAGACGATCTACGGCTCGGAGGAGGCGGCGCAGGAGACCGCGAAGATGAGCGCCTTCATGCGCGAGCGCGTGCAGCCGGCGATGGCCGCGCTCCTCGGCAGGCCGAGCTACGACGCGAGCACGAAGACGGGCTTCGACTGCTTCGGCTGCCACGCACCGGAGCCGGCGCCGAAGGCGCAGTAGCGAAGGCGCTCGCAGCCGCGGAGCGCGAGGAGCTCTATCGCTCGCCCGCCGCGGCGAAGCGCGCGTTGGGCACCGTCAGCGCGAGATCGTACTGCGCGATCAGCCGCCGATCGCCCGCGCGCACGAGCACGTCGCCGCCACGGCACGGGCCGACCTTCTCGCCGACGAGGGCCGCCGCCGAGATCGAACCCTCCGCCGAAGCCCCCGCCCCCGTCCGCCCCTTCGAACGCACGACGGCCGCCCTGCGAAGCTCGCAGCGCGGCCGGCGGAGTGTCGAACGAATCAGCGACGGCGCACGCTCATCGGCGCGCGCCGCCGCCCTTGCTCACCAGAGGACCGTCTCGGTGGAGGTCGTCGCCGTGGTGCCGCTCGCGCCGCCGACGAGGAAGATGAACGCGCTCTGCACCGTGCTGCCCGAGAGGTAGCGCGGCGTGACGAGCGTGATCCCTTCGTTGTTCCACGCGCCCGAGTCGAGCCCCGGGGGCGCCGGGTGCGAGCCGGCGCCATCGCCGATCGTCGCGGAGATGGCGCCGCTGCTCGGCGCAGCGCCGGCCCCGCCGAAGGCGAACAGCTGGTTCGCCGCCGCGCAGACGCCGTAGCCCGCCTTGGTGCCGCCCCACGCCTTGTCGGTCGCGAACGCCCCGAGGTCGCCGCCCGCGGCGATCTTGCCGATGTCGGTCGCGCTAGCGCTCGTAGTGCCATCCGCCGCGACGCCGCCGCCGACGTAGATGTACGTCGTGCCGGCAGGGATCGCGCTCTGCACCGTGTGGTCGGCCGTCCAGGCGCCGAGCTGCCAGCGCGCCATGGACGCCTGCGAGCTCCCCGTCTTCCACGCGCCCGCCGTCTGGTGGCCGTTGGCGAGGAGCGTGATCGGCAGGTACTCGTAGTCGGTGCGGACACCGCCGGTGCCGAGGCCGAGCATCGAGTAGAAGTAGACCGCCTTCGGGTTGGCCGGATCCACGCCCCACGTGCCGGCGGCGCCCATGCGGGCGTTCGCCATCGCGCCGAGCGCGGCCCACTTGCCGGTGCTCCCGAGCGGCAGCGGCTGCTGCGTGCCCGGCGTCTTGGTGCCGTCGTCGGTGAAGTTGAGCGTCGTGGTGCCCGTGATGGTCGTGAGGAGCACCTCGCCGCCGGACTTCCCGTTGACGATAGCCGTTCGGTAGATGTCGTACCCCGCGACGTGCGGGAGCGCGGCGCCCGTCGAGTCGACCGGCGGGTTCCAGGCCAGCACGACCTGGATCTTCTTGCCGGTGAACGCGGGGACCTTGACGATCAGCTCGTCGCTCGCGAGCCCTTCGCCGTTGGGGTTGTCCGGATCGGCCGCATCGAACGTCGCCGAGATGCGATAGAACCAGTAGCCCGCGTCGAGACCCGCGGCGTTCGGCACGAGGTCGTCGATGTCGGCGCCCGGTGCCTCGCTCGGGTTCAGGATGTACGCGCGCTCGACGCTCGCGAGCGGCGCGGTGCCGTTGCTCGTACCGCCGGCCACGTAGACGTAGCGGCCGATGCTCGCCCCCGCGGCGTAGGCGCGCGCCGTGTTGAGCGCGCTGCGCGGCTGCGACGCCCACGTCTTGAGGTTGCCGTAGATGTCGACCGGCGCGAACTCGGTGGAGCTCATCGCCGTGGGGGCCGACGAGCCGCCGTCGCCGCCGACGGCGTAGACGAAGCGCGCCGACGGCGTCGCGTTGCCCGAGCCGGCGACGAGCGCGCGGCGTGCGGTGACGAGCCCCGCGCCGCCCGTCGTCGACGGGAGGTTGAGCGAGGAGTTGGTGACGCCGATCGCCGAGTAGTCGAAGTACGACCCGTCGGCGTTCTGCACGCGCACGACGCACACCGCGCCGGCGCCGCCAGCGGTGCTGCCGTCGATCGTCGCGTTGATCGTGCAGGCGCCGCCCGTGCAGCTCGCCGTGCTGGTGACGCCCGCGTTGGAGATCACGCCGCCGAGCGTGCAGGTCACCGACTTGACCGTCGAGGTGCCGGTGAAGCCCGTGCCGCTGATCGAGACGGTCTGGCCCGTCTGATCGACGATCGAGGACGGCGTGATCGCGGTGACGACCGGCGGCGCCGCCGGCTGCACCCTGAAGCCGTTGGCGAGCACGCCGACGGAGTTGTCCGGGTTGAGCACGACGACGTCGTACGTGCCCACGGGCTCCGTCTTCGGGACGACCGCCGTGATGGTGTTGGCGTCGATGAACGAGACCGAGGCGAGCGGCGCCGTCGCGGTCGTGGTGCCGTGCGGGTTTAGGAACACGCGCGGCGTGGCCTGGAAGGTGTCGGTCGACGACGGGTCGCGGAAGATCGAGACGCTGGTCTCGAACCCCTGCTGACCGAACGGCGGCACGACCTTCTGGATCGTGAGCTTCAGCGAGTTGGTGACCGTGATCGCGGCCGGCAGCACCGTCGGGCAGCCGGTCTGATCGGTCACGTGCAGGTCGTAGCTACCCGCGGCGAGGCCCGAGGGGATGCTGACCTGCAGGCGGTTCGGGTGGCCGGGGACCGTCCCGATGACCGTGAGGTTCGTGACCGGCGAGCTCGCGCCCGCGGGCGTGAGCGTGACCGTGGCCGTGCCGGTGAGCTCCGTCAGGTAGATCGCGACCAGCGTGTTCATGCCGCTGTAGACCGTGTCCGGATCGGCGAAGAACGCGACCGGGCCCGGGGTGACCGTGACTTTCTGCGGGAGCGTCGACGAGCAGCCGCCGCCGTTGTCGACGGTGACGTCGTAGATCTGACCCACGTTGAGCGGGCCGCCGAACGTCGCGTCGATCACGGTGCCGGCTGCGTTGACCGTGGTCGAGCCGGCGGTGACCGTCGGCGCGCCCGACGCGCTGAGCGTGACGGAGGCCGACGAGATGAAGCCGGTGCCGTCGACCTCGAGCGGTCCGCCGCCCTGGCAGATCGACGCGGGCTTGGTGCCGGTGATCGTCGGCGGGTTGGTGATGACGAGGTCGACCGTCGTCGCCTCGGAGACGCAGCCGGCCGGATCGGGGTTCGTGACCGTGATCGGGTAGCTGCCGTCGGCCGTGCCCTTCGGCACCGTGACGACGAGGCCGGTGCAGGTCTGCACGGGCGCCTCGGCGAACGCGCCGAACGGAGGCTGGAGCGGGGTGCAGCCGGTCGCGCTCGAGACGACGAGCGGCTGGGCAGGCGAGCCGAAGGAGACGGTCGGCAAGGTGGTGCCGACCTCGAGGAAGTCGGTGCCCTTGATGGTGACCGTCTGCGCGGCCCCCTGGTCGCAGATCTCGACCGGCTCGACGTTGTTGACCGTCGGCGGCGGCGCGACGTGGAGATTGAGCTTCTCTTCCGAGTTGCAGTCCGCCGGCGGCGGGTTGGTCACGACCACGTCGTAGTCGCCCGGCTGGAGGGCCCCCTTCGGGATCGTGAACGAGAGGCTCGTGCAGCTCTTCACCGGCTGCTCGCTGGTGATGAACGTCCCCTGGACGTCGGTGCACGAGTCGACCTTGGTGGCCTTGATCGGGGCGAGCGAGCCGACGGTGACGGTCGGCAGCGCGGCGCCGATCTGCAGGAAGCCGGTGCCCGTGAGGGTCATCGACTGATCGCCCTGCGCGTCGCAGATGAGGTCGGCGACGATCTTCGTCGCGGTCGGCGGCGGCACCACGGTGATCGTGATCGGATCGGTGGAGACGCAGCTCGCGGGCGCCGGGTTGGTCAGCGTGACGTTGTACTGGCCCGGCTGGCACGTCCCCTTCGGGATCGTGAAGGTCGCCGAGGTGCAGATCTGGACGGTGCGCGTCGCGTCGTTGCCCGGCGCGGCGGTGCAGCCATCGAGCTTCGAAACCGGCAGATCGGTGGCCGTGCTCCCCGCCGCGGTGTTGGTGACGTGCACCATCGGCAGCGTGGGGGCGCTGGCGGTGCCGGTCTGCACCGAGAGGATGTTCGAGCCGGTGAGCACCACGGTCACGTCATGCTCGGCGTCGCAGAGGATGTCGGGCGTCGGCAGCGTGAGCGTCGGGCGCGGCACCGCGAGCAGGCCGTTCGAGATGGTCGTCGCGTGCTTCTTGTCCGGGTTCGTGATCGTGATGTCGTAGAGCCCGTTCGGGATCTGCCAGGTCGACGGATCGACCTTGAACGTCATCGACGTCTCGCTCGTCCACGTGAGATCGCTCGCCGTGGGGTCGTTCGGATCGTCGGGCACCGAGACCGGGGTCGCCGAAGCCGGGGGCTGCGACGTCAGGTCCATCGTCTCCTTCAGGCTGATCTGAGGGAGGAGGAGCTGCTCCGTCTTCATCGTCTTGCTCGGCATGGGGGTGAACCCATCGCCCGAGACGGTCACCGACGTGACGAGCTGCTCGTTGCACACGAGGTTCGGTGCGACGGGGTCCGTCTGGGTCGGCGTGGTGGGAGTGGGGCTCTCGGTGTCGTGGCCGCAGGCGGGGACGCCTGTGAGGGCCACGACGCCGAGCGCGACTAGCAAAATTCGATGGAAAGCCATGCGCAGCGGAATGGTGCCCGCGCGCGGCTCGCACCAGGCATCGAGACCGTTCGACGCCCCGGGGGCGGCCTGCCTGCTCGCGACGCGCGGAGGGTACGGGACTAGCGACCGCGCTTGGCTCGCGGCAGGAGACCCTCCATGCGACATGTCGATCTCGGCAGAATTCTGAGAAATGCAGCCGTTCTCGCGCTCGGGACCCTCGCGACGACCGCTTTCGCCGAGAACGCGCGCGCCGCCGGCGCGCCCCCTCCCGCAGCGACTCCCGCTGCCCCCGCTGCCCCCGCTGCCGCCGCTGCCGCCGCTGCCCCCGCTGCCGCCG
>JAJXTK010000402.1 GCA_021783935.1 Myxococcales bacterium
CACTAGGTGGCCGCGCACGGCGACCACATCGCCATCGACGGCAAGAAGCTCGGCTTCACCGAGCACGCGAAGCCGGGCGAGATCCCCTGGAAGGACGCCGGCGTCGACTTGGTGTTCGAGTGCACCGGGAAGTTCCGCACGCCGCAGCTCCTGCAGCCGTACTTCGACGTCGGGGTGAAGAAGGTCATCGTCGCGGCGCCCGTGAAGGAGCAGGCGCTGAACGTCGTCGTCGGCGTGAACGATCATCTCTACCGCCCAGACGAGCACCACCTGCTCACCGCGGCGTCGTGCACGACCAACTGCCTCGCGCCGGTCGTGAAGGTCATCCACGAAGGGCTCGGCATTCGCCACGGCGTCATCACGACGATTCACGACATCACCAACACGCAGACCGTCGTCGACGCACCCCACAAAGACCTGCGCCGCGCGCGCGCGAACAGCCTCTCGCTGATCCCGACCTCCACCGGCTCGGCGACCGCGATCGCGATGATCTACCCCGAGTTGAAGGGGAAGCTGAACGGCCTCGCGGTGCGCGTGCCGCTGCTCAACGCCTCGCTCACCGACTGCGTCTTCGAGGTCGCGCGCCCGACCACGGTCGAGGAGGTGAACGCCCTGTTCGCGAAGGCCGCGGCGGAGGGCCCGCTGAAGGGCATCCTCGGCTACGAGACGCGCGAGCTCGTCTCGGTCGACTACAAGGACGATCCGCGCTCCGCGATCGTCGACGCCGGCTCCACGATGGTCGTCGACGGCACCAGCGTGAAGGTCCTCGCCTGGTACGACAACGAGGTCGGCTACGTGAACCGGATGGCGGAGCTGGCGAAGAAGGTCGCGGCGTCGATGTGACGCGCGCACGAGCATGAGCGCGATCCGAAACTATGCGTTGGTCACGGGCGCCTACTGGGGGTTCACGCTCACCGACGGCGCCCTGCGCATGCTCGTGCTCCTGCACTTCCACGCGCTCGGCTTCACGCCGGTCGCGCTCGCGTTCCTGTTCCTCCTGTACGAATTCTTCGGCGTCGTCACGAACCTCCTCGGGGGCTGGATCGCCTCGCGGATGGGGCTGAAGGTCACGCTGACCGGCGGCCTCGCGCTCCAGGTCTTCGCGCTCGTGATGCTCTCGCTCGTGCAGGAGCGCTGGCCGCTCGCGCTGTCGGTCGGCTACGTGATGGCCTCGCAGGCGCTTTCGGGCATCGCGAAGGATCTGACCAAGATGAGCGCGAAGACCTCGGTGAAGGTCCTCGTGCCCGCGGGCGAGCACGGCGCGCTCTTCCGGTGGGTCGCGGTGCTCACCGGCTCGAAGAACGCGCTCAAGGGGGTCGGCTTCTTTCTCGGCGGCGTGCTGCTCGCGACGCTCGGCTTCCGCGGCGCGCTCTGGGCGATGGCCGCGGCGCTCGCGCTCATCCTCGTCGGGTCGATGGCGTCGCTGCCGACCGAGCTCGGCAAGGCGAAGAGCAAGAACAAGCTCGCGCAGCTTCTCTCGAAGAACCGCGAGGTGAACGTCCTCTCAGGCGCGCGCTTCTTCCTCTTCGGCGCGCGCGACGTCTGGTTCGTCGTCGGCGTGCCGGTGTTCCTGTCGGCCACGCTCGGCTGGGGGTTCACCAGGGTCGGCTCGTTCCTCGCCGCCTGGTTGATCGGCTACGGCTTCATCCAGTCCGCGGCCCCCGCGGTGATCCGGCGCGTCACGGGCGGCGAGGTCCCCGGCGGCGGCGCGGCGCGCGGCCTCGCGCTGCTCCTCGCCGCGGTGATGGCGCTCCTCGCGCTCGGACTGCGCTTCCTCCCGAGCGGAAGCGGCCCGATGTTCGTGCTGATCGTCGGCCTCGCCGTGTTCGGCGTGGTCTTCGCGATCAACTCGTCGGTGCACTCGTACCTGATCCTCGCCTACTCCGAGGGGGACAAGGTCGCGCTGAACGTCGGGTTCTACTACATGGCCAACGCCGGCGGCCGGCTGGTCGGCTCGCTGCTGTCTGGCGTGCTGTTCCAGATCGGGGGCGTCTCCGCCTGCCTGTGGGGCTCGGTCGCGCTCGCGCTCGCGACGTTCGCGGCGTCGTTGCCGCTTCCGAGCGGGCATCCCGACGTGCGACTCGACGCGCTTGGCAAAGACGCGGGCGGGGGCGACTGAGGCTCGAATGTGCGACGGCGCGCGAGGCGCCGCAGCGTGACGTGCTCGAGACACCGGTCCGCTCGGGCAGTCCCGTCGCCCGGATCTCTACCCATCCAGCCGCCGCAACTCGTCATCGAGACGCTCGTCGTAGTCATCCCCGCCGGCATCGCGCTGCTCGCTCCGCAGCGCTGGTTCCTCAGCGCGCCCTCGCGCCCATCGCCGAAGGACGAGCACCAGCCCGACCGCGCTCGCCAGCATTGCGAGCCCCACGACGACGGGGACGCGCTTGAGCGGGTCCTTGCCCTTCGGCACCGCGCGGATCCGCTCTCCGAAGCGCGCCGCGAAGTCGTCCTCGATCGCCTCCGGCGCCTCCCCGCGGGCGAGTCGCGCGCGAATCTCTGCGCGCAGCTGCGTGGAGACCTCCGACTCGTGCACGTCGAGCGTCTGCGTCCAGCAACACGGAGCCATCAGACGCTCCTGCAGCGCGCGCGCGCCGTCCTTCGCCGGTGCCAATTCGGCGGTTGCCACGGGCGGCGTCGCTGCGCGCCCGTTCCCGGTCGCGATCACCGTCGAGGTCACGATCAGGACGACCGCGAGCCAATGGCGAATGAGCATGTACTTCTCCTCCTTCCGCAGGACGGACGGCGCTGCGCGCTCCGCACCGTCACGACGCGCACCCAGCCGCTCGCGGCAAGGTCAATTCAGCGGCTGCGACGTCTTGACGGAGCGACTCCCTCGAACGCCTCCGCCGACAGACCGTTCGGCAGCCGGCGAGGGCGAGCCTCCCTCGGCGTCTGCGCATCGCTCATCGGCGACGCCGCCGTTCAGTTCAATGGCGTGTACACGAACGCCCCCTCGGGCAGAGCGGTGATCTCCTTGCGCACGATCGCCTGCGTCGTTCGGGCAAACTCTTCCTTCTCCTCGTCCGAGGCGAGCCCCTTCAGAATCCTGTCCTTCACGACCGAGGCGACGCGCATTTCGTCCTTGGTGAGGAGCGCGCGCCGGTAGATGACCGCCTTGACCCGCTTGCCGTTGTCCTTCCGCTCGAAGACGAGCGTCGTGGTCCCCTCGGCGCCCGCGATCGACTTGTCGACGACGAAGTCGCTCTTCCCCCCGGTGTACTCCCCGCGATTGAGTCGCACGCCCGTGATGAAGGCGATCGTGTCGATGAGGTCGGGGTTGAACTCGGAGATCGAGACCGTGAGCGCGCTGCGACTGGGCGTCTGACCTGGGAACAGGACGCCGAGCACGTTCTTCGTGATGAGGAACCCCGCGGTGTCGCACCCGCACGTGTGGCCCGTGTACAGGCCCACGTCCTCGAGCGTGAGCGTGAGCACGTCGCTCTTCGCCGTGCCGGACATGGTGGCTCTCCGATCACGGATCTGGATGGTCCCGGCCTTGGCGTAGAGCTCTCCGAGCGCGGGGCCGGTGGCCTCGGGCGTCGACGCTGCGGCCGCGGAGCTCGACGGCGCCGGTGCGCTCGTGGAGGTCGGCGTCGGCGTCGGCGACGCCCCCGGCGAGCCGGCGGGCAGGTTGGAGGCTCCGCAGCCCGCGAGGATCACGAACATCGAGCCCGCACCCAAGACGCTGTTCACGTTCTGGCTCTTCATCTGTCGTCTCCAATCCAGTGGGTTCACTTCGCCTCTTGCTGGCGAAGCATCAGGAGGCTCGCGACGCGGAAGATCGGCGCGGGCCTTCGAGAGAGAGCGACCGAGCGTGGCGCGGCCTACTCGGCCTCCGACGTCGCAAGGTCGTCGTCAGCGGGCGAGTCCGCCGCGGCGCCGGACTGGCCGTCGCTTGGCTCGTCGGCTCGCGAGTGAAAGCGCGCCGGCAGCCCGTGGCCCGGGGTCCGCCCGTACATGAGGAAATAGGCCACCGGGATCACGAACAGGCTGAAGAGGGTCGCGGCGAACAGCCCGAAGATCAGCGACCACGCGAGCCCTGCGAACACGGAGTCCTTCGTGATCGGCCAGGCGCCGAGGATGGCGGCGCCCGAGGTCAGCAGGATGGGGCGCAGCCGCACCGAGCTGCTCTCGATCAGCGCCTCGACGAGCGTGCGCCCGCGCGCGAGGGCGATGTGCACGAAGTCCACGATGACGATCGAGCTTCGGGTCACGATCCCCGCCAGCGCGATCATCCCGATCATCGCCGGCGAGCTGAAGAAGAGCGGCGTCGCGAAGCCTCCCACCGAATGCTCGCCGAACTGGTTCAACAGCCAGAAGCCGGGCAGGACTCCGATGACCATGAGCGGGATCGCCAGCATGATGACCAGCGGCAACCGGAACGAGCCGGTCTGTTGGCTCAGCAGGACGTAGATGGCCAGGAGCGCGCCGACGAAGCCGACGCCGAGGTCGCGGAAGATGTTGATCGTCAGGCGCGTCTCGCCCTCGTCCCACCAGCGGAGCGTGATCCCCTCGGGCACCGCCCACGGCAGCCCGCCGCCCTTCTTCATCAACGTGCGCCCTGCGAGGGGCCGCGGCGTCGCGCCTTCGCCCGCGTTCGGCTCCTTCGCGAGCTCGTCGACCGAGCGCTGATCGGCGCGCACGTCGAGGATCGTCTCGACCGGCGGCCGGCCCGCCATCTCCGCCGTGACGTACGCGACGCGCTCGAGGTTGCGATGGAAGATCGTCTTGCTCTCCGTCTCGGCGTGCCACGTCCCGAGCTGCGAGATCGGCACGAGGTTCCCCTTCTGCCCGCGGACCTGCAGCAGCGAGAGCTCGTTGCGGCTCGAGCGATCGGCGCGGTGCGTCCAGAGCACGATGGGGAGCGGATTGCGCTCGCCGGGCGCCGCGAGCTCGCCGGCCATCGTCCCGGAGAGCGCGAGCTTCAGGGTTCGGTCCACGTCGTCGGTCGTCACGCCGTTGAGGGCGGCCTTGGTCTTGTCGACGATGAAGACGTCCTTGTCTTGGTCCTCCTCAGCAGAGACGTCGACATCGACGACGCCGGGCTCGCGCGCGAGGCGCTTCTGCACCAGGCGGGCCGCGTCGATGAGCTGCGAGTAGCGGTGGCCCGGCTGCCCGTACACCGCGGCGACCACCGTCGACATCACCGGGGGCCCGGCGGGGAGCTCCACCAGCTTGAGCTTCACGCCGTCGCGACGCGCGATCTCCTGCAGGTCTGCGCGAATGCGGAGCGCGATCTCGTGGCTCCCGGCGTTGCGCTCGGTCTTGTGAATGAGATTCACCCGAATGTCCGCCCGGTCCGCCGACTGGCGCAGCATGTAGCGGCGCGACATGCCGTTGAAGTCGAACGGAGAGGCGGTGCCGACGTAGGCCTCGAAGTCGGTGACCTCCGGGACGGTGCGCAAGTAGCTCTCGAAGTCGCGCGCGGCGGCGTCGGTGCGCTCGAGGCTCGTGCCGGTCGGCATGTCGAGCACGAGCAGGAGCTCGTCCTTGTTGTCGAATGGTAGCTGCTTCGGCTTCACCCTGCGGGTCGCGACGAGCAGCAGGCTCGCGACGAAGGCGACGCCGATGACGCCGAGGAAGGCGAAGGCGTTGCGCCGGCGCGCCACGAGCGGCGCGAGCAGCAGCCGAAAGCCCCGCTGCGCCCTCGAGGGCACGTCGACCGCCGCTGCATCCCCCTCGCGCGAGTTCGCGTTCGTCTTCGCGTGCGCACCGTGCGCGTAGCGGCGGCGCAGCACGACGTACGCGAGCCACGGCGTGATCGTGAACGACACGATGAGCGACATGAGCATGGCCATCGGGACGTTGACGGCCATCGGTCGCAAGTAGTCGTGCATCTCCTCGGTCACGAAGAAGAGCGGTGCGAAGGAGATCATCACGGCGACCGTCGCGGCGACCACCGGCGGCCGGACCTCGTTCACGGCCTCGATAACGATCTCGCGCGTAGCCTTGCCGGCGAGCGCGAAGTGACGGTGGATGTTCTCGACGTCGACGATGGGGTCGTCGACCAAGAGCCCGAGCGCGACCGTGAGCGCGAAGAGCGTCACGCGGTTGATCGAGAAGCCGAACAGGTAATTCACGGCGAGCGT
>JAJXTK010000403.1 GCA_021783935.1 Myxococcales bacterium
CAGGCTCGGCACCCGCGTGCCGTTGGTGTGCGCCGACGGCGCGACGATCGTCGAGCCGCGCGACGGCGCCGTGCTCGAGAGCCGCACCATCGACGTCGCGGTCGCCGAGGCGATCGTCCGCCGCCTCGAGGAGCACGGGCTCTCGCGCTTCGTCTTCACCCACGAGGTGATCCACGGCGACGCGACCGCCGCGTCGCACCTCCCGTACGTCACGGCGTGGACGAAAGACATCCGGCTGCACGATCGCCTCGCCGAGCAGGCGCCGTGGCGCGACGAGGGGGCGATCACGATGGCGCTCGGGATCGGCGACGAGCGGCGCGTCGCGCAGGCGCACGCTGCGGTCTCGCGCGATCACGCGGACGCGGTGGACGCGGCGATGTTCGGGGGGCGCGGCGGGCAATACGCGCTGCGCATGCTCCGCTCCGGCATCCACAAGGGGGACGGCCTCTCGCGGCTCGGCGCGCGGCTCGGCGTCCGCCGCGAGGAGGTCGCGGTGGTCGGCGATTGGCTCAACGATCTGGCCATGTTCGCTTGGGCCGGACGCTCCTTCGCGATGGGGCAGGCGCCGAGCCCGGTGCGCGAGGCTGCGACCGACGTGCTCTCGGCCACGTCCGCCGAAGGGGGCGGCGTCGCCGAGGCGATCGGGGCGCTGCTCGGGTAGGAGCGCGCGCCCGAAGGGGTGCCAGGGGTCGGGGTTCGAGAGCGGGCCCGGGGCACGCGCAGGCGAAGGCGGGCTCTTTGGCGAGGCCGCGACGCCCCGCGGCTTGCGCCCTCAGCCGAAGACGTCCTCTTCGCGCGTGGCGTTCGCCGCGCGCAAGAGCCAGCGATCGAGGACGGCGACGTCGCGGCACGCACGCAACCGCTCGCGCATCGGCTCGCCCAGAACGACCCCGCGCGCTTCGAGCAGCAGCAGAATCGCCTCGGCCCGCCCCTCCGCGACCCCCTCGGCCCGCCCCTCCACGACCCCTTCGGCGCGCCCGAGCGCGACGTACTTCTTCGCGAAGTCGCTCTGATACTCGTACTTGCCGGCGCTCATCAGCTCCTCCAGCGCCGCCCGGGCAGCGGCTCCCAGGCGGCTCAGGACCAAGTCAGCGTAAAGCCGCGCCCGCTCCTCGTCGAGGTCACGCGCGGCCCCGAGCGTGGCCGTCGCGATGGCGAGCGCGACCTCGGTCGCGTCCGTGGCATGCGCGATCGCCGAGAGCACGGCGAGCTCCGGCTCCGCGCGCGCGGCACGCTCGTCGGTCACCACCGGCACGCGCGAGGGGCCGAGCACGATCGGCCGCACCACGCTGCCCGCAGGGCCGATCGCGATCGGCGCGTCGCACCAGCGCGCGACCGCCTCCTCAGGCGTGACGACGAGCACCGCCGCCTCGCAGCCGTGTCGCGCCCGAAGGCTGGTCGCGTACACCGGCCAGGTGAAGCGCTTGCGCGCGTCGATGCCGAGCTGGACCTCGATCGCGATGGCGAGCACCGCGCGCCCGCTGGCGAGCGCCAACACGATCACGACGTCGGCGCGGTACTCGGGCGCCACCACGTCGCCGAGCTCCGCCGACTCGAGCCGCAGCTCGTCGTAGCCCGGCAGCTCCACCCCGAGCGCGTCGCGCAGCAGCTCCGGCGCGAGGGCGGGCCGCTCGCGAAACAGTCCGACGATCGCTTCGTGCAGCGGCGAGGGCACCTAGCGAGGTCGACGCGGGGTGCCGCGTGGTTGCGCATGCGAAGGGGGTCGCCGCCACGGCCGACGTGGCCTCCGTCGTAGAGCGGGCCCGCTCCGGGGCGAGAGCGCCTTCGCTCGCACGGGGAACCAACCAACTGCACGCACGGAGCTCGCCGCTCTGCGACTCGCTCGGCAGCATCGACCGCGCTCACGCGCTCGGCGGACGCGAGGCGTGCTGGTAGCCCGGCAGCGTCGGCCGCTCTCCGTGGCTCTTGCGCACGAGCGCCTCGTGGAAGAGCTCGATCGTCCGCGTCACGCGGCGCAGCTCGCCGAGCGCCGCCCCGCAGGCCTCGGCGACCTCGGCCCACCGCTCCGGCGTGCACTCTTGCGTCTCCTTCGCGTCGGCGAAGAGCTGCATCGTCGTGCCCAGCGGCTCGGCGAAGTCCTTCAGGGCACGCCCGAGCTCACGGCGCAGCGTGTTCAGAGTCTCCAGCTCGCTGTGCATCATGACGCGCTCCTGATCGTTGCTCGCACGCCTGCATTCCACGCGCCGCGCGCGGCCCATGAAAACCAGCCGACGAGCGGTCACGTCGGCATCACTGCCCGGGGGAGGCATTCTCGGGCTCGCTGCGCGTGACTATGGTGCGCCCCGGGCTTTCGAGCACGGCAGCGTTCGCACCACAGAGGGCACATGGCGCAAGCAGCGCTGTCGGGAAACATCAACACGGTCGGCCTGCTGGAGCTCCTCCGCATCCCGATGACGACGAAGCGCAACGGCACGCTCATCGTCATCTGCGCCGATCCGGACGCCGCCGACGTCGAGGCTCGCTTCCGATACGAAGGGGGCACGCTGGTCGCGGGGGCGCTCGGCGAGCTGACCGGTGAGGCGGCGCTCCGGCGCATGCTGACGTGGTCCGAGGGGGAGTTCGAGTTCCTCGCCGACGCGACGTTCGACGGTCCGAACGATCCGAACTTGCACCGCGCGGCGCTCACCGAGCTGAAGGCCTGGTACTCGGCGCGCACGGGGGGCTCGGCCACCTCGATCGCGCCGCCGACGGCGAACAAGCCCGCGCCCGCCTCGTCGGTCGTCGCCCCGCGAGGCGCCGCGTCGCCGAGCGCGCTGTCTCGCTACCAGCCCGCGCGACCGCAGGTGACGCCGCCTCCTCCCCCTTCGAGCGCGCTCGGCAGCGGCGTGCTCGACACGCGCGGCAACCTGCGCGAGGCGATGGGCCAGCTGTCGCCGCGCGACGGCGCGCTCATCTTCGCCGGGCTCCAGGTCGGCGCCGCCATCGGCCGCGACATGGGGCTCGGCAACCCGACCGCGATCGAGATGCGCGGCAAGGGCGCGCGTTGGCTCGCCGCCTCGGTGCGCGGCGATGCGGCCGTCGCGATCGCGTGCCCGCCCGACACCGACATGGCCGAAGAGCTCGCGCGGCGTTGAACGGGGGTAATGTCGATGTCGACGCTGGAATCGAAGGTCGCCGAGCTGAAGTCGATCACGGGGTGCCTCGGCGGCTTCGTCAGCCGCGACGGCGTGAGCGTCGCCTCGAGCCTCCCGCCGGTCTACGACCGCGCCCGCCTCGATCGCATCGCTGCCAACGTGCGCAAGGTCGCCGCGCTCGCCGACAAGTCGGGGTTCGCCGGCGCCGACGTCGTCCTCCGCTACAGCAAGGCGAACCTCGTCGCGATGCCGCTCGGCGACGGCGCGTTCCTGACCCTCGCGTGCGAGCCGAGCGCCTCGATCGCGACGATCGAGGCGCTCGCCGGCGTCGCGGCCGACGACCTCCGCGAAGCCCTGGCCGCGCGCGCGTCGCCGCCCGAGCGCGCCGCGTCGCCCGTCGCCTCGGCGCCGCCTCCTCCGGCGGTCGATCCCGCGGCGCGCCTCGATGATCTGCGCGCGACGGCGCTCGCGCTCTATGGCGCCCCGCTCGGCACGGTCAAGGCGCTCTTCATCGCGGAGGTCGGCCCCATCGGCGAGCTGATCTTCCGCTCCGCCCTCGATCACTGGGTCGACGCCGGGCCGATCGATTGGCATCGCGCCGCGGAGCTCCGCGACGTGCTCGCCGCCGAGATCGACGACGCGCGCAGCCGCGCTCGCTTCGACGCCCACGCGGTGTGGACACGAACCAGCCGCTGACGCGCGGGCGGGCGGAGAAACCCCCATGCGACGCAGGCGCACGGCCAGTCACGACACGGTGGGGGAGCACGAGGGGGAGCGACGTTCGCGCCGCCTCGCAGGGCACGCGAAGCGGGCCCGTCACACGACAGGGAAAGAAGGGCACACGCCATGAGCATCCGGCTGCATCTACTGCTCTCGGTCGGGCTCGTGCTGCTGCTGGTGATCGCGACCGCGGGGGGCATGCTCCACGTCACGATCGTCCAGAGCCGCGCGGCCACGCAGATCGACGTCGCCGGCCGCCAGCAGGCGCGGGCACAGCGCATCGCGCGCTCGGCCCTCGAGCTGTCGCGCTCCAAGAGAGCCGACGACGGCGCGCGCCTCGAGGCCGCCCTCGCGCAGTTCGAGCGCGT
This sequence comes from Myxococcales bacterium, assembly GCA_021783935.1. Classification (GTDB taxonomy): domain Bacteria; phylum Myxococcota_A; class Polyangia; order Polyangiales; family JADJMO01; genus CAIXWQ01. The sequence goes on from JAJXTK010000403.1 coordinate 4,184, forward strand.
CGCCGCGGCCCTCGAGAGCGGCGGCAAGGCGGCGATGACCGACGGCGGCGAGCGTGACGTGCTAGCCGTCGACGACGCGCAGGCGACCGACCTCGCACGCAAGCAGGTGCAGCGGCTCGCCCCGCTGCGCGGCGCGTGCGAGGCGCTGATCAGGTCCGAGGGGACCGACGTCACGGCGCTCGATCGCGTGCTCGCCGGCACCTCCGAGCTCGAGCCCGAAGCCGGCGCGCTCTTCTCGCGCCTGCTGTCGGTGGGCGCGAGCACGCTCGGGCGCCTCGAGGTGATCGAGGGGGTCGTGATCACGCTCGGCGTGCTCGCCGGGATCGTCGCGCTCGAGATCGGTCGACGCATCACCAACGCGGTCGCCAAGCTCACCGAGCGCAGCGACGCCATCAGTCAGGGGCAGGTCGACCTGCCGATCGACGTCCCGGGGCCGGCCGAGATCGGCTCGCTCGGCAAGTCGATCGATCGCATGCGCATCAGCCTCAAGAAATCGATGGAGATGCTGCAGAAGCGCCAGTCTGCCGCGTAGCACTACTGCCCCGAATCTGCCCCGCGTGGCCGCTTGGATTTGGACGAATCACCCTCCCCTGCCCCGCGGGAGGGTCGGGGTGGGGGCAGTCGAGGGACGCGACCAGACTCGAACTTGGGCAGTAGCGCTGCGTCGAGGGCGACGCCGCCCAGCTCGGGCGATCGCGGCGGCGCGCTCGACCTCCCGCGGGCCGAAGGACCCGAGCGCGGGGTGCTACAAGTCGGCGAGGAGCTCGACGACATGACCACTCCGCTGCTCGTGATCGGAAACAAGCGCTACTCGTCGTGGTCGCTGCGCCCGTGGCTGCTGCTGCGCGTGAACGGGATCGAGCTCCGAGAGGAGCGCGTCTCGCTCTACCAGGGGGACTACAAGCGCGAGCTTTTCGCTCGGTCCCCGGCGGGCAAGGTCCCCGTGCTGGTGGACGGCGAGGTCACGGTCTGGGACTCGCTCGCCATCTGCGAGTACGCCGCGGAGCGCTTCGGCTTGAGGCACGGGTGGCCCAAGGACGCGAAGGCGCGCGCGCGCGCGCGGTCGATCACGGCGGAGATGCACGCGGGGTTCGTCGGGCTGCGCAGCCGCTGCGGCATGAACGTCGCGCGCGTGCCCGCGCCGGTCGCGCTCGACGAGGCGGCCGCGGCCGACGTCGCGCGCGTGCGCGAGCTCTGGGGCGACGCCCTCGCGCGCTCGGGCGGGCCGTTCCTGTTCGGCGACTTCTCGATCGCCGACGCGTTCTACGCCCCGGTGGCCGTGCGCTTCGATCGCTACGCGCTCTTCTCGCCCGAAGACGCCACGATCCGCGCGTACGCCGAGCGGCTGCTCGCGCTGCCCGACATGCAGGCGTGGGTCGCCGCGGGGGTCGCCGAGACCGATCTGGTCGCGCAATTCGAGCAGTGACCCCGCAGCGATCGCCCCAGCCGCCGGGGCGCCCGCGCAGCGCGGCGCACGACACGCGCAGCGGAGACGAGCCGCACCGCGTGGCGTGGTGGGGAGGGGGGAAAGTCGCCTCCGCGGTGCGGCGATCGTGAAGATGGGCGCGAATCGGCCGCACGCCAACGCGCTCGTCGTGCCCACACCCTTCTTCACGTCGACGCTGCGCGCGCTTCACGAGGCAGCGGAGGATTGCCCGATCGGCGTGTTTCGGACTTCGCGCCACTGACCGCGAGGACGGGGCGACAGTGGGCGCTTCGAAGCTGTCGAACCGAGTTTCGGCGTCCGTCGCTCTCTGCCATTCGGGCGGCGTGAGCGAGGCTCGTCCGCCATGGGCCGGGTCTGGGCGGGTCGGGATCCCGCCCTGAGCGCGATCGTCGCTGTTACAGCCCCCATCCCCGCCCTTCCCCCGCGGTGCGGGGGCAGGGAGATCGCGTGGCGC
>JAJXTK010000404.1 GCA_021783935.1 Myxococcales bacterium
CGTCGACGCCCGAGCCGCTCGCGAACGCCAGCTCGCAGATCGCCGCGAAGAGCCCGCCGTCGGAGCGATCGTGGTAGGCGAGGAGGCGGTCTCGCTGCTCTTGCACGAGCGCGAAGAAGGCGGCGAGCATCGCGGGATCGTCGAGATCGGGCGCGACGTCGCCGAGCTGGCCGTAGACCTGCGCGAGGCACGAGCCGCCGAGCCGATCCTTGCCCGCCCCGAGATCGACCAGCAAGAGGAGCGTCTCGCCGACGTCGCGGCGGAGCTCCGGCGTGAGCGTGGCGCGCACGTCGGTCACGGTCGCGAAGGCGCTGACGACCAGCGAGAGCGGCGCGAGCACGCTCCGCGGCTCCCCCTGCGCGTCCCGCCACACCGTGCGCATCGACATCGAGTCCTTGCCGACCGGGATCGCGAGGCCGAGCGCGGGGCAGAGCTCGGCGCCCGCCGCGCGCACCGCGTCGTAGAGGCGCGCGTCTTCTCCCGGGTGTCCGGCGGCGGCCATCCAGTTGGCCGAGAGCTTCACGTCCGACAGCTTCGCGACCTTCGCCGCCGCGACGTTGGTGATCGCCTCCGCGATGGCCATGCGCGCCGAGGCCGCGGCGTCGAGCAGCGCGATCGGCGGCCGCTCGCCCATCGCCATCGCCTCGCCGGTGTAGGCGTCGAAGCTCGTCGTGGTGATGGCGCAGTCGGCGACCGGCACCTGCCAGGGGCCGACCAGCTGATCGCGCGCCGTCATGCCGCCGACGGTGCGGTCGCCGATGGTGACCAGGAAGCTCTTGTCGGCCACGGTCGGCAGCCGCAGCACGCGCAGCGCGGCCTCGCGCAGGTCGATCGGCGCGCGATCGAGCGGCTTCGGCGCGAAGCTCGCGCGCGCGACCTCGCGCACCATGCGCGGCGGCTTGCCGAGCAGCACCTCGAGCGGCATGTCGATCGGTCGATCGGCAGGGAATCGAGCGTCGTCGACGACGAGCCGGCCGTCGTCGGTCGCGCGCCCGAGCACGGCGAACGGCGCGCGCTCGCGGCGGCACATCGCCTCGAAGGCCTCGAGCGCGCCCGGCGACGGATCGATCGCCAGCACGTAGCGCTCTTGCGCCTCGTTGCACCAGATCTCGAGCGGGCTCAGGCCCGGCTCGTCGTTCGGCACCGCGCGCAGCTCCAAGCGCGCGCCGCGCCGGCTGTCGTGCACCAGCTCCGGCAGCGCGTTCGACAGCCCGCCCGCCCCGACGTCGTGGATCGACACGATCGGGCTCCGTTCGCCGAGCGCCCAGCAGCGATCGATCACCTCCTGGCAGCGGCGCTCGACCTCCGCGTTGTCGCGCTGCACGGAGGCGAAATCGAGGTCCTCGTGGGAGGTGCCCGAGGCGACCGACGAGGCCGCGCCGCCGCCGAGCCCGATGAGCATCGCAGGGCCGCCGAGCACGACGACGGGCGCCCCGGGCGGGATCTCCCCCTTCTGCACGTGCTCGGCGCGCACGTTGCCGACGCCGCCCGCGATCATGATCGGCTTGTGGTAGCCGCGCACCTCGCGCCCGGCCGGCTGCTCGACCTCGAGCTCGTAGGTGCGGAAGTAGCCGGCGAGGTTCGGCCTGCCGAACTCGTTGTTGAACGCCGCGCCGCCGAGCGGCCCCTCGAGCATGACGTCGAGCGCGCTGGCGATGCGATCGGGCTTGCCGTGGTCGATCTCCCACGGGCGGACGAGCCCCTCGATCCTGAGGTTCGAGACGCCGAAGCCGGTGAGCCCCGCCTTCGGCTTGGCCCCGCGCCCCGTCGCCCCCTCGTCGCGAATCTCGCCCCCCGAGCCGGTCGCCGCGCCGGGGAAGGGGGAGATCGCCGTCGGGTGGTTGTGCGTCTCGACCTTCATCAGCAGGTGTACCGGCTCCGCGTGCGCGCGGTAGACGCCGTCCGCGTCGGCGAAGAAGCGCCCTGCCATCGGCCCTTCGACGACGGCGGCGTTGTCCTTGTAGGCCGAGAGCACGCCGCCCGGGTTCGCCGCGGTGCTCTTCTTCACGAGCTGGAACAGCGAGTCGGCCTGCGCCTCGCCGTCGATGACGAAGCTCGCGTTGAAGATCTTGTGGCGGCAGTGCTCGGAGTTCGCCTGCGCGAACATCATGAGCTCGACGTCGTGCGGGTCGCGGCCGAGCGCCCCGAAGCTCCGCTCCAGGTAGTCGATCTCGTCGGCGGCGAGCGCGAGCCCGAGCTCCGCGTCGGCGCGCACCAGGGCCGCGCGCCCCTCGCGCGCGAGCGGGATCGTCGCGAGCGCGCGAGGCTCGTGGGTCGCGAAGAGCCGCTCGGCGTCCTGCTCGCGCTCCAGCACCGTCTCGGTCATGCGATCGTGGAGCGCCGCGAGCAGGGCTCGTCGATCGGCGATCTCGCCGGCGATCGTCCAGCGCACGCCGCGCTCGAGGCGCCGCACCGGCGCGAGGCCGCAGGTGCGCGCGATGTCGGTCGCCTTGGACGACCACGGCGAGATCGTCCCGAGCCGAGGGACGACCCACAGACGTGTGCCCTCGAGCGGCGCCGCCGAGCTTCGAGGGCCGTAGGTCAGCAGCTGATCGAGCACGGCGCGGGCCGCGGCGTCGAGCGCCGCGCGGTCGACGTCGACGAAGTGGACGAACGTCGCGGCGAGCGCGCCCACGGCCGGGTTCGTGCGGCGAATCACGCGGAGCTTCTTCTCGAGCGAAGCTGCCGTGGCGGCGGGCGTGCCTTGCAGGACGAGCATCGACCGCCCTCTCGCGCGTCCGCGCACCATCCGCAAGCGCGTGCCTCCGGGCCGGCTTCGCGCCGCGACAAACGCCGAGCGAGCCGCGCGCGCCAAGGACGCGCACCGACGCGGGTTCCACCCTCGACACGTGCGAGGCGCTGGCTGTCGCGGCGCGGTCGGGGACTCTCTGCCGTGCGTCGCATCGCGCTCGCTTGCGCCTCCCGTGCCGAAACTCGTGCGCTGACCTTGATCGATCGCCGGCCTTCCCCGTAGACTTACCCCCGCCCCCAGGTCCCCGGGGGGCCGTCGCTTTTCGTTCGCGGAGGGCCATCACCGCGGCGAACGCCCCCTTCCGGGCGTTTCTTTGGAGCTTGCTGGTCCGTCGCATGGCGGGTCGGCGGGCATTTTCCTAGTGATCGCACCGCCCCATGCCTGCCCGGGGGCCATCGTGGCGCCCGGGCATCGAGGCCCAGCCCCATGAAGATTTCGTGTCAGTCCTGCGGCGCGAAGTACAACATCGCCGACGAGAAGGTCCGCGGGAAGATCGTCAAAATCGCCTGCAAAAAGTGTGGCGCGCGCATCGAGATCGACGGGCGCGAGCCCTCGGAGCAGGCGAGTGATCACGACGAGACGCGCGTCTACGAGGCGGGTCAGCTCCCCACCGGGACGACGGTCGTCACCGACGCGTGGACGGTGTCGATCGACGACAACGACCAGCGCGAGGTGAACACCCAGCAGCTCGCGGAGCTCTACGCGCAGGGGGTCGTCACCGGCGAGACCTTCATCTGGCGCGAAGGGATGTCCGACTGGCAGCCCATACGCGACGTCGACGTGCTCCGCGACGTGCTCGCTGGCGCGCAGGCTCCCGCCGCCGAGCCGGCGATGGCGGCCTACGCAGGGCCCAATTACGGCTCGAACGAGGAGCCCGCCACGGTCGCGGCGGCGGCTGCCTCGCCGCTGGTCGCGGGGGGCGGCTTCGGCGCCGAGCCGGCTGCGGCGCGCCTCGGCGACGTGCGTCGCGGCGGGGCGGTCGACCTGTTCGCGTCCCCCGGCGCGGGGCACGAGGAAGAAGAAGCGGTCGCGACGAGCGCCGCCGGCGGCGGCATGGGCTTCGGCGCGGTGGGAGGTGGGCTCGCCTCGGCGGGAGACGGCCGCCCGATCGGCGCGCGCAACGAAAACTCGGTGCTCTTCTCGCTCTCGGCGTTGACCGCGTCGGGGAGCGCGGGGCCTTCGACCTCGTCCCCCTCCGACGACGAGAAGTCGGGCCTCATCGACATCCAGAAGCTCGCGGCCGCGGCGAAGTCCAACGGCGGCGGCGACGATCGCGCGAAGCTCGACGACATCATCAACCTCGGCGGCGGCGGGGCCTTCGGCTCCTCGCTCGGCGCGCCGATCCTGGCGCCGCCCGCGGAGGCCGCGCTCGCGGCCCCGATCGAGCCCGAGAAGAAGAAGGCCTCCGGCGCGCTCATCGCGGTCATCGCGGTGATGGGCGCGATGATCATCGCGCTGCTGGTGGTCCTGGTCTTGAAAAAGCCGGACGAGACCGCGGCGGGCAAGGGGGGCAAGGGCGAGCAGGGGCTCAAGACCGAAGAGGCCGCTGCGACGGCGAGCGCCAGGGCGAAGCCCAAGGCCGAACCGACCGCAAGCGAGACCGCCGACACGGTCGCCGCCACGCCGCAACCGGAGGCGAGCGCTTCGGCCGCCGCGACCGTCGCGGGCGCGAAGCCCACGTTCAAGCCTGCGACCGTCGCGGCGCCCCCCAAGGCGGCGACGGCGAGCACGGGGGCGGCCGCGCCTCCGGCGAAGGCCGCGCCGCCGCCGCCGGCTGCGCCTGCGAAGCCGAAGTGCAAGACGCTCGACGAGTGCATGGGGATGCACTGATCCAAACCCCGCGGCGACGACGTGCCCGTGCCGCACCTCGGCGCGGGCACGCGCGCTTTTGGGGCCAGCCGGGGTGTGCCGAGTTGGGCCGCCGGTGGCGCGGGCGCCCGTCTTCCATTCGTGCACGCGCGCTCGAACGTGCGACAATCGGCCTCGTTCGAGGCGCCGCTCCCTTCGTCGGGCGTGGCGTGGCACGTGCACAGTGAGGTTTCGTGGTGGCGCGTTCGAGCATCGCCTGGGGGACGATTCGCGGCGGTCGAGCGCTCTTGCTCGGCGCGCTGGCGGCGCTCTTCGCGCTGTCGCTCGACGCCTGCGTGATCGGGCCGAAGCCCGACGACCCGGCCTTGAGCGCCTCGGCCGACGCTGCGGTCTTCGACGCCGGCTATGGCGGGGGCGCGAGCGGCGACGACGCAAACCTCGGGGTGCCAGCGGACGCGACGACGGGCGCCGACAGCGGCAAGTCCGACAACGGCGGCGGCGTACCGGGCACCGGCTGCGCCGACGCCGGCGACGCGAGCCCCGATGGAGACGCCGTGGGCTGCGAGGACGCCGGTGCGCTCGATGCGGGCGATGCGGGCGATGCGGGCGATGCGGGCGATGCGGGCGATGCGGGCGATGCGGGCGATGCGGGCGATGCGGCCGAGGCCGGCGGTGCGATCGACGCGACCGATGACGGAGCCTCCGCCGACGCCGGCGGCGCGACGACGCCCGACGCCATTCCCGACGCCCCGAGCGGTGGTTGAAGCGATGCGCGAACCTCCCAAAAACAAGCTGCGTTTCTGGCGGATCGGCGCGATCGCGTGCCTCGCGCTCGGTCTCTTCGCGTGCGTCATCGGTCCGAAGCCCGACGATCCGGCCGCGAACCCGTGGACCGGGCCGGGCGCCGGCGGCGGCAACGGGCAGACGGGCGACCAGACCGACTCGGGCTCGAGTGGCGACGCCTCACCGGCATCGACGCCGAGCGAAGACGCGAGCGGCTTCAACGCCGCCGGTTGCGATGGCGCCGTCGATGGCGAGGTCGGCGATGCCGGGTGCGAGCCGCCCGACGCGATGCCCGACGGTGACGCTGGGGACGCGCAGAGCGACGCGATGTCCGACGCGCCGTCCGACGCGCCGTCCGACGCGATGTCCGACGCGCCGTCCGACGTCAGCGACGAGGGGGCGATCGACGCTGCCGACGACGCCGCGACGGCGAGCTCCGACGCCGCAATGGAGGGGGGATGAGGCGTGGCCTCGCGCGCCTCGCCCTGGTCTGCGGCCTCTTCGCGGTAGCGGGCGCAGCGTGCGTCATCGGGCCGAAGCCCGACGACCCTGCCGCCAACGACAAGGCGGGCGTGGTCGACGCCGCTGCCGACGTCGCGCCGGGCGCCGAGACGACCCCCGCCTCGCCCACGGACGCCGACTTCAACGTCGATGGCTACGCGACCGGCGCCGTCGGAGACGCGCCCGACGCCGCCGCTGCCGACGCCGCGCCCGACGCCGCCG
>JAJXTK010000405.1 GCA_021783935.1 Myxococcales bacterium
GACGCAGACCATGGGGGATTGGCGGTTGGCTCGCAAGCTGCTCGGCGGGCGCGGGGACGTGGCTCGGGGGGCGTGGCGCCGGGGCGGTGATCGAGCTCGAGGGGCTGGGCGGGGCGGGAACCGCTCGCCGCGGCCGCCGCCGGTGTCACTCGAAAACCCAATCGTCGCTCCAAGTCGAGCCGGATTCAGGCCAGACGCCTCGGGCGCGACTATCATGCGCTCGACCTCGCTGAGGGCTCCGAGCATGACGACCAAGAAGGCCAAGAGCACGAAGCCTCGCAGCCCCGCGCGCATCGAGTACTTGCGCGTCGAGAACTACCGCGCGCTGCGCTCGATGGAGCTCGACCACCTCACGCCGCTCACTGCGCTCCTCGGCCCCAACGGCAGCGGCAAGACCACCGTCTTCGACGTCTTCAACTTCCTCTCGGAGTGCTTCCGCAACGGACTGCGACCCGCATGGGACCGCCGCGGACGCGCCAAGGAGCTGCGCACGCGCGGGCAGAGCGGACCGGTCACCATCGAGCTCAAGTACCGCGAGCGACCGGGCCAGCCGCTCATCACCTACCACCTCGCGATCGACGAGGGGCCGAAGGGGCCGTTCGTCGCGGAGGAGTGGCTGCAGTGGCGGCGCGCTGCCAAGGGCAAGCCGTTCCGGTTCCTCGACTACGCCAACGGCCGCGGCGAGGCCGTCAGCGGCGAGGTGCCCGACGAAGAGGATCGGCGCATGTCGATCCCGCTGCGCGCGAACGACATCCTCGCCGTGAACACGCTCGGCCAGTTCGCCGACCACCCTCGCGTCGGTGCGCTGCGCGAGTTCATCACCGACTGGTACGTCTCGTACCTCTCGGTCGACGACGCGCGCGGCCAGCCCGAGGCGGGGCCGAACGAGCGCCTCGACAAGACCGGCTCGAACCTGGCGAACGTCATCCAGTACCTCAAGGAGCAGCACCCCACGACGCTCGAAGCCGTCTTCGCGGCCCTGAGGCGCCGGGTGCCACGCATCGAGAAGGTGCTCGCCGAAGCCATGCCCGACGGGCGGCTGCTCCTCGAGATCAAGGACGCGCCGTTCGACGCACCCGTGCTCGCCCGCTTCGCCTCCGACGGTACGCTCAAGCTGCTCGCGTACTTGGTCGTGCTTCACGATCCGAATCCGCCCTCGTTCATCGGGATCGAGGAGCCGGAGAACTTCCTCCACCCGCGGCTTCTGCCCGAGCTCGCCGAGGAGTGTCGCCGCGCGACCGAGCGATCGCAGTTCCTCGTCACCACGCACTCGCCGTTCTTCTTGAACGGCCTGCGCGCCGACGAGGTGCGCGTGCTCTATCGCGACGAGGCGGGCTTCACCCAGGCGTGCCGCGCGTCGGACCTCCGCGGCATTCCCGACTTCCTCGACAACGGCGCGACGCTCGGGGACCTGTGGCTCGAAGGGCACTTCGGCGTCGGCGATCCGCTGGTGCGATCCGGGGGCGCGGCCGCGACGAGGAAGCCGCGGTGAACGCGATCCACCTCGAGGTGCTCGTCGAGGAGCCGTCGATGGAGGCCGCGCTCGACGTCCTGCTGGCGAAGCTGGTCCCGCGGGCCTCGTTCGAGATTCACGCCTACCACGGCAAGAGCGACTTGCTCGCGAAGCTGCCGGCGCGCCTCGCAGGATATGCCGCCTGGATCACCGACGAGTACCGGATCCTGGTGGTCGTCGATCGCGACGTGGAGGACTGCCGCGCGCTCAAGCGCCAGCTCGATGCGGCAGCGAACCGCGCCGGACTCGCGCCGCGCGGCACCGGGTCGGCCGCGAAGGTGCGGGTGATCTCGCGGATCGCGATCGAGGAGCTGGAGGCCTGGTTCTTCGGCGACTGGACGGCGGTGCGCGCCGCCTACCCCGCCGTGCCGGTGTCGGTCCCGACGAAGGCCGCGTTTCGCGATCCCGACGCCATCAAGGGGGGCACCTGGGAGGCGTTCGAACGGATCCTGCAGAAGGCAGGGTATTTTCCGGGAAGGCTCGCGAAGATCGAAGCGGCGCGCGCGATCGCCCCGCACATGGAGCCGGCCCGAAACGCGTCGGCGAGCTTCCGCGCGCTGCGCGACGCGCTGGCGCGCCTCTGAACGCCGACCGCCGTGGTCGCGAGGTCGCGCTTCGAGCTCGTTGCGTCGCTGGGCTTCGCCGCGGTGGCTGGGGAGATGCCGGTGCGCGGCGGGCGAGCGAGTTGAACAGAAGGTTAGAAGGTTAGAAGGTTTCTGGAGCTCGTTCTTTGCGGGAAGCGCGTTGGATTGGGGGGTTGGTTCACCTTGTCGATCGCCTGGGTGCTCGGGTCGTAGACCGCGACCTCCTCGCCGGCCTTGAAGGAGATCCCATCGGAGGCGAGCTGGGTGACGATGCGCACCGGCGGCTCGTGGTCGACGAGCACGCCATCGACGACGGCCTTGCGATACGAGTACTCGAACACCGGCGCGCCGAGGATCTCCTTCGTGTGCAGCGCCGGCGTCGCCGTGAGCCCGACCTTGATCGCGTCGAAGTGCTCGATCACGGCCTCGCGCAGCTGCGCGAGCTCCGCGGCGAGCGCCGCGTCGGCCTCGTGCGGATCGACCGGCGGGACGAACGTGCCCGGGTTGAACGACGGCGCGTTGCCGAACCAGCGGTGGAACCAGACCGCGACCTGCCGCGCGATCTTGAGCTGCTGGAGCGCCTCCATCCGCGATCCCCGCCCCTCGTGGGCCGCGGCGTTCCCCGCCCTGCGCAACGAGTGGAACAGGTCCGCGACCTCGCGCGTGATGGCGCGGCGATCCTGCAGACGGCGCAGCAGCTCTGCCTGCCCGTCGTCGGGGCCGACGTACACGCCCGTCAGCGCCGCGGCGCGCTGGGCGAGCCGCCCGCCGAGCAGCCGCAGCTTGAAGAGCGCCGCGCCGGGGTCGTCCGTGAAGTAGCGCTCCGCGGCGGCGCCGAGCGACTCGAGGAACGGGTCGTGCGACGCGAGGAAGGCGAAGTTCGGCGAGGTCGCCGGGGGCACGGACATGAGGATGAGCCGGAATGCCGACAGAAGGCGTGCCGAACGCTCTCGCCGGAGCGGGCGGACGTTCGCTCCTGCGCGCAGCTGCCAGGCCCGGCGCATCGAGATCACGTCACGGGCTCCACAGGGCGGGCCCGCCTACCGCTCGCGCTGCCGGCGCTGCTCGTCGATCACCGCCTCGATCTGCAGCGCCATGAGCTGGTCTTTCGGGCGCTTCAGCTTGCGCTTGATCTCGAGCAGCCGCGGCAGCGAGAGCACCCGCACGGAGAAGCCGTCGAGTTCGATCCAGCTGCTGTCGGCCAGCAGATCCTCGTAGCGCGTCGCGTCCTCGACCGAGCCGAGGAGATCGAGAACGCCGAGCTTGGTCGCGAGCAGCAGGTACCCAGGTCCCGTAAGGTGCGATGCAACCGGTCGAAGGCGTCGGTCATCCCCGCGAAAGACGGCGTCGAGCTCGTCGAGCGCAGCGAGCAGTCGCTCGACGTTCTCGGGCGTGTTCGCGCGAAGGACGTCGACGTCTTGGGTCACGATCGGCGCGCCGCCGATCACCGCCGCCATGCCCCCGACGACGATGAAGTCGACCTCGTGCGCGCGCAGGACGCGTAGAAGGTCAATGAGCCTAGCGTCGGCCATCGCGCGCGGCCTTGCCCGCTGCGGCGAGCTTCTGCACGTCCGCGAGGAGCTGGTCGTGCCGGCGCACGCGCTCCGCAGGCGTCAACGCGAGCATCGCGCGCACCAGCGTCCGATCGACGCCATTCTCGTCGTAGTCGACGGCGGCGTTGGGTTGCGTGCGGTCGTCGCTCACGCCCGAAGTCTACACGCCTCGAGCCAGGCGTCGTGGTGGCCGACGATCGAGCGCACGAGCTGCTTGGTCTCGGCCGGGAGAACGACCTGATCGAGCGTCGCCAGCGGCGCGCGCACGCACGAGAAGGCGACGAGCTCCTCGTCGAGCGAGGCGTCGCCGAGCAGCTCGTTGATCACGCGGCGGGGGACGTCGAGGTCGAGCGTGAGGAAGTCCCCCTCGGAGGCGTCGCGGCGGCCGGAAGTGAGCAGGAGCGACGCCGCCATGAGCGGCGCGCCGAGCGCGAAGATGCGCCGAAGCCGCACGCCGTCTTCGAAGTTGCGCGCGAGCACCGACAGCACGTAGCGCACGTCGGGGTAGACGACGTCGTGCTCGGTGTGCTCCCGCTCGGCGGCGAAGCGCGCGTCGACGCGCGGCGCGGCGGCGAGCAAGAGCGCGTCGCGCTCCTCGGGCGAGAGGCCGAAGCGATCGCAGAGGCGCGCGACCGATCGCGTCGCACCTCGTCGAAGCGGCTCGCCGTTCGCGGCGCGAACGACCGCGTCATGCGCGAATTCTCGGCCATTCAATCGTCGCGACGGCTGTGGAAGAACAGCAGGTCGACGTAGTAGTCGTGGCGCACCATAGGCTGCGATGATCGAGGATGAGCGGACCAACGGCCCGGGGCGGGTTCAGCCGCAGCCGAGCACGCGCTCGCCAATCGCATTTTCGCCAGGCCAAGCGCCGCCTACTGCCGTCACCATGGGCACTTCTCTCGCGAGACTTCTGATGGACAGCCAGCCGTGACCCGTCGCTTGCCCGATCCGCACGAGCTCCTCACCGGCCGCGCGACCGCGGACGCCGCGACGGTCTGCGCGCTGATTCGCGACGTGAACCCCACGGGCAGAGGCTGCTCCCGCGCGGAGACCGCGCGGCGCTATGCGCTCAAGTCTCGCCTGCAATCGCTCCTCGTCCGCGCCCATGGCGAGGTGCTCGTGGTCGCGCGCGACGAGCGCCATCCCGACGAGGCCGTCGTCGCGCTGCGCACGCTCGCCGGCGCGGACGGGGGGCACGCGCGCCTCGACGCCCTCGACGACGACGCGCGCGCGTGGGTGCGACGTCGGCTCGACGAAGGCGCGCCAGAGGGCCCCGCGGTCCGACCGGCCGCGGCGATGCGCAGGGCTCGAGGCCTGGCGACGCGCAAGGGCGACACGCCAGCGCCCCTCGCCGAGGCGCGCGATGCGGTCGACGAGTACGACTTCGAGCGCGCACGCGAGCTGCTCGAGCCTCTCGCGTGCGAAGAGGGGCCTGACGCAAACGCGGCCGCGGGCCTGCTCGTCGACCTGCTGGTCAATCAGCTCGCGCTCTACGACGTCGCGCTCGCGCTCGCGGCCGAATGGTCCGGTCCGGTGCGCGCCGATCCAGCGATCCGGGCCGCGCTCGCACGCGCGGCCGCGGAGTCGGGCGACGACGCGGCGGCGGCCGCCTGGATCGAGGGCGCCGACGAGCGAGCGGCGCTGGACGTTTGCCGCGAGCTGGCGGAGCGGGCCTGCGCCGCACGGAGGCTCGACCTCGCGGAGTCGTGGTTGGTGCGCATCAAGTCCGCGGCGCCGACGTTCGTTGGACTTCCGGGGCTCATCGCTTCGGTTGCAGCGCTTCGGCGCAACCTGGCCGAGCCGCTCGAGCGCGAGCTGCGTGCGCACCTCGAATCGGACGACCTCCTCTCCGCGGAGTCGACCGCGAGAGCGCTGCGAGCCATCGAGCCTTCGCACGGGCTCCTCCGCGAGCTGTCCGATGGCGTCGTGCGTCGCCGTCGCGAGGTTGCGGCGGCCGAAGCCATCGCGCGCGCCGAGGTCCTCGCGTCTACCCAAAGGCTCCGTGAGGCGCTCGAGGCGCTCGGGATGCTCGAGCTTCAAGGCGTCTCTGATCCGATCCGTGCCCGTGTCACGACGCTTCGAAGGGACTTCGAGGCCGAAGCCCAGAAGGCTGCCCAGCGCGTGGCGGCGCGCAGCGTGATCGACGCGCTAGCGAGCGGCCGACGAGCAATCGCGTTCACCGAGTACGCCGGGCTCTCCGAGCCTGCCCGCGCGCTGGTGCGCGCCGCGGACGCGCGAGCGGAGCTCGGTTGGCTCGACGAGCTTCGAAGCTGGGCGCGCCCCGCCGAGGTGGTTGCAGCCGTCGTCGCGCTCGGGATTGCGCGCGTCGATCTCGCGCGCGAGCAGCCCGCGCAGCTCCTCGCGACGCTGGAGCCACATCGGAAGCTCCTCGAGCGGCTCGCCGTCGGTGCCGA
>JAJXTK010000406.1 GCA_021783935.1 Myxococcales bacterium
GCTCGACCCCACCGCCACGACCGAGGAGCGCGTGCGGGCGCTCGTTGCGCTCGGCGAGGCGGCGCGCGTCGCCGGCCGCGACGAGGCCGCCGCGCGCCACTTCATCGCGGCGCTCGACCTCGGCGACGTGGCCGCGGGCGACGCGGCCGCAGGCGTGCTCTCGATGCTGCCGGACCGCACGACCGACGTCCTGCTCGTTCGGCGACGGCAGGCCTTCCTCGCGCCCGGCGATCGCGTCCGCCTCGATCACCTCCACGCCGCGGCGATGCAGGCCAAGGAGCACGTCTTCGCGCGCGCCATCGATCACGTGCGGCGCGCGTTCGATCCCGTCGCCGGTCCCGTGCCGCCGCCGCCGCTCGAGGCGCAGATCGACCAGCCCGACCTGGTCGTGCCGCTCCTGCAACGTCGCGCGAACCCGGTGGCCGCCGAGGCGGTGATGCTCGCGATCGATCACGCGGCCTCGATCTTCCGCCACGATCACGCGGCCTTCGCCGTGCAAGCGCAGGATCGCGTGCCGCCGCTCGCCACGCACCCGATCGGCCGGCTCATCGCGGTCGCCGAGCGCTTGCTCGGGCTCGCGCGCACGCCGGTGTACGTGCGCCAGCGGCGCGGACGCGACGTCGAGGCCGCGCTGCTGCAGCAGGCCTCGGTCGTGCTCGGCGGCGACTGCCGCGAGGACTCCGTCGAGGTGCGCTACCTGCTCGGCGTCGGCCTGCTCGCTGCGCACCCGGCGCAGAGCTTGTTGCTCGCGCAGGCCGAGCCGCAGGCGCGGGCGACCTGGCAGGCGCTGCTGTCGGCCTTCGGCCCTCCCGAATTCGGGCGCGGCGTCGCGCCCGAGGTCGGCCGGCTCGCCGCGCTGCTGTGGCAGTCGATCCCGCGCGCCCCCCAGCGGAGACTCGGCGAGCTGCTCGGCACCAACCCGCCGAGCTTCGAAGCGGCCGTCGAAGGGGCGCGGCAGGTGGCGCGGCGCGCGGGGCTCTACCTCGCCGGCGACATCTCCGTCGCGGTACGCCTGACGCTCGAAGAGACGGGGCGCGCGGGGCTGCTCGCCGAGCCGAACGCCGACACGTTGCCGCGGGCCTGTGCGGCGAGCAGCGCCGTGGTCGATCTGGTTCGCCTGGCGACGAGCCCCGAATTCGCCGAAGCTCGCTGGCGCCTCCCCGCCGGCGCGGGGCGCCGCAAGACGCCGACCCCCGCCGGCACCGCCGCCCGCTGATCGCGACACCGATGTCACGGCCATCGCTCACTCCCTCCGGCGCCTCGCACGCTCCCGCGGGCCCCGCGCGGCGCGTGCGTCGACGCGCACGCCGCTTGCTCGCCACGTCGCTCGTGACGTCGTCGCTCGCGATCGTCGGCTCGATGCTCCTGCCTGGGTGCGTCGTCACCACCGCGCCGACCTTCACGGACCAGCCCGACTGCCCCCCCTCGTTCGTGCCGAGCGAGGCGAGCCCGCCCATCAATCACCCGGTGCAGATCGACGCGACCGACCCGTCGGCCAAGTTCGTCGCGACGGTGCCGCTCCGCTCGTGCGCGGTGACCAAGACCTACGACTCGCACTACTTCCTCGACGGACAGGTCTTCCCCAACAAGATCGATCCGAACGGCACCGACACGCGCTCGACGACGATCACCGTGCCGTTCCTCAACGTGGCGCCCGGCTGCCATCGCATCGAGCTGCTCGCGACGACGGCCTTCATGGCGGGTGACCTGCGCACCCCGCAGACGCAGGGCGATCTCGCGTACATCGTGTGGTTCATCGACGTCATCAACGGACCTTCGGGGGCGTCCTCGACGCTCGCGAGCTGCCCCCAATGACGACGCCCTCGTCGCGGCTCGCCTGGCTCGCGGTCGCCGCGGCGGCGGCGGGCTGCGGCGTCGCCACGCTCGAGGGGGCGGGGTACGTCGGGCCGAAGAACACCTGCTCCAGCTCCTGCGGCGACGGCGCGAGCTGCGTCGACGGCGCGTGCTTGGCGCAGAAGACGAGCTACCCGTTCCTGCTCGAGATCACGCCGCCGACGACGGCGCACTTCGCGCCCGACACGACCTTCACCCACTGCATCGCCGACCAGACGGGCGGCGAGCGAGATCTCGATCTCCCCGCGCCCGCGGTCATCTACGCGCGCATCGATGCGCCGGCGGTCAGCTGCACCAACGGCAAGCCGCTCGGCGTCGCGCTGCGGCTGCAGCGATCTCCGTCGCTGCCGGGCGCGGCCGATGACTCGTTCGAGGTGCGCGGCGCGCCGAGCGACTCGCGCCCCGACGGAGTCTCGCTGACCGTCGCCCCGGGCACCTACGACGTCTACGTCGCGCCGACCGACGACTGCGCGCTCGAGCAGGTTCCCCCCTACCCTCTCGGCACGCGCACGTTCGGCTCGGGCGCGCAGAAGCTGGTCGTCAGCTACTCCGCGGCGCTGCCGCAATTCAACGTCTCGCTCGTCGACGAGACGGGCGCGCCGCTCGCGCCCCAGGGGGGGAGCGCTCCGAGCGAGGCGCGCGATCTGTCGCTGATCGCCAAGAGCACGGGGGCGCTCGTCTCGACGATCGCGCGCACTTGCGGCCACGAGGGGTCGGCGACGCTCACGCTCGCGCCCGTCGTCGCCAACGATCCGACCGATCCGCTGGCGCACGACTACCTCCTGCGCGTGACCCCGGCGGCCTCGCCCTGCGGCTCGACGACGCCGCCTGCCGTGCAGCCGAGCTACGACGTCGAGTTCGCCGGGCTCAGCGTCGACGGCAGCGCGGCAGGCACGGTCGCCGTGCTCCGATCCTCCAAGGTGACCGCGGTGGCCGCGTTCGGGGACGTGCGGGCCATCGTCTCCTCGACCCCGGTCGCGGCCGCCGTCGTGCTCAAGAGCACGTCGCTCGCCGTGCCCGCGGGGGCGAAGCTCGGCACGCCCTTCTTCGTCGCCAACATCGACGCCGACGCGACGTCCGGCAAGTACTACGTCGAAGCCCCCGCCGGCGCCTATCACGCGGTCGTCGTGCCCGACGCGACAACGCCGTACGCGGTCTGGGCAGCCGACGTGACGCTCCAAGCCGGCAAGTCGGTCGCCTCGATCGTCGTGCCCCCGAAGGCGCCGGTGCTGGGGCTGGTGGTCGCGCCCGACGGCACCTCCTTCAAGATCGGATCGGTCGACGCGCTCGCGATCGTCGACACCTCGGCGGGCGCGCTGCCGAACCGAAGTCAGAGCGCGCCGTTCTCGCTGGCCAAGGCCGCGGGCGCCGCCGACTACACGCAGAACGTCTCGCTGTCGCTCGATCGCGGCCAGTACGACCTGGTCGCACGCATCCCCGAAGCCTCGGGCTTCCCGTGGCTGATCCTGCCGCAGATCGACGTCCCGCAGCCGACGACGAGCAACCCGCAGCTCACGCTCGGCACGCTGACGGTGAACTCGCCGGTGCGACTCTCGGGCGTCGTGCGCGATCCGAACGGCGACCCGGTCTCGCACGCGACGGTCCGCGCGCGCGCCGTGCTGCTCGGAGCCGGCGCCACGAGCGACCCCTCGACCTGCACGTTCACCAGCGCGCGCGCCGCGACGATCGCCGAGACGCAGACCGACGAGAACGGCAACTACTCGCTCATGGTGCCCGCGAGCCTCACGATCATGCACCCCGCGCAGACGCCGTGAGCAGCGTGCGCGAGGTGCGCGCGCCGAGCGACCGCGCGGCGGCGGGCGAGCGCCTCGGCGGACGAGTCGTCGACGACGCGCTCGGCGAGGTCGTGATCGCGGACGCCTTCGCGTCGGTGCGCCTGCGGCGCGCGTGCTCCGACCGCGTCTCGATCGGCGACTTGGTGATCGCCGAGCTCGACGACGCCGGTCGCGTCCGCGCGCTCGAGGTCGTGGGGCACGACGTGCGCGACGCGCGGGAGGCGGCCGGCGAGGTCGCGCGGCTCGGTCGACACGCGCGCGCGGAGCGCTTGCGGAGGCGCAGCGCGCTGCTCGCCGAGGTCCGCGCGTTCTTCGCAGCGCGGGGCTTCCTCGAGGTCGAGACGCCGCTCGCGGTCCCGTCGCCCGGGCTCGACCTGCACCTCGACGCCTTCGCGCTCGACGCCGGCGGCGAGCCGCGCTTTCTGATCACGAGCCCCGAGTACCAGATGAAGCGCCTGCTCGCTGGCGGCATGCCGCGCATCTTCCAGATCGCGCGCTGCTTCCGGCGCGGCGAGCGCGGCGCGCGCCACAACCCCGAGTTCACGATGCTCGAGTGGTATCGCGCCTTCGCGGGCGTCGAGGCGATGATCGACGAGACCGAGCAGCTCGTCGCCGCGATCGCCCGCGCCGCCAACGGCGCGCCGCGTCTGTTCGCCCCCTTGGGACAGAGCCCCCGGACGATCGACGTGACCCCTCCCTTCGAGCGGCTGCCGATCGCCAGGGCCTTCGCGCGACACGGCGGCATGAGCGAGGAGCAGGCGCTCGCGCTCGCGCTGTCGGGAGACGCCGACGACGAGGAGCGCTTCTTCCGCGTGCTGGTCGACGAGGTCGAGCCGAAGCTCGCCGAGGGGCCGCCGGTCGTGCTCTGCGACTACCCCGTCACGCAGGCCTCGCTCGCGCGCAAGAGCCCGCGCGATCCCAGGCTCGCCGAGCGCTTCGAGCTGTTCGTCGGCGGCGTCGAGCTGTGCAACGGCTTCGGCGAGCTCATCGATCCGACCGAACAGCGGGCGCGCCTGCTCGCCGATCAGGCGGCGAGGCGGGCGGCGGGGCTGCCCGTCTACCCGATCGATCGACGCTTCCTCGCGGCCCTCGAGGAGGGGATGCCGCCGAGCGCGGGCAACGCGCTCGGGCTCGATCGGCTGATCGCGATGGCGCTCGGCGCCGACGAGATCGGCGACGTCATGACCTTCCCCGAGGGGTGGCTCTGATCGGCCCCCCGCCACGGCTCGACGCGCCGACGCGCGCGCGTGCCATCATGCGGCGATGGCGCTGAGGCCCGAGCTCGGCTACCCGCCCGACGAGGTCAAGCGGCTGCTCGCCCCGCTGCGCAACGATCTCTCGATCGCGATCTACTCGCTCGGCAACGCGTTCGCCGTCGGCGCCATGATCCGCGTCGCCCACAGCTTCCTGGTCCGCGAGATCATCGTGATCGGCGAGGAGCCCTGGTACGAGAAGGCGAGCATGGGCATGCAGAAGTACGAGGCGATCGTCCGCTGCCACGACGACGCCGCGTTCTTCGCGCACGTCGGGGCCCGGCCGCTGTTCGCGATCGAGCGCGAGCGGGCCACGGTCGGGCTCTTCGACGTCGAGCGCTGGCCGCGCGACGTCGTCCTCGCCTTCGGCAGCGAGCGCTTCGGCCTGCCCGAGCGCGTGCTCTCGCGCGCCGACGCGACGGTCGCGATCCCGATGTACGGCGTGAACCAGTCGTTCCCCGTCGCCGTCGCCGCCGGCATGGTGCTCAGCGAGTGGGGGCGACGTCGCTACCGCGAAGGGGGCGGCTGACCACCCTCCCTCCGAGATCCTGGCGCGCGGGGGTGAGGCGGGAGCTCACCAGCGGCCTCGGACGCGCGACGCGGACGCAAGGACTTCGCTCGCGCCGCAGGCTGCGCGGCCTCGGTCGGCCCAGCCCGCCCCTTGCGCGCGTGCGTCGACGTCGCACGTTCGTAGGGGCGAGGCGCCGGCCGGCTCGTCAGATCCGACGCCGCCGGGCGCATCGTCTCGGAGCAGTCATGCACGCTCTACGTCCCGCCGCCGTGGCGGGCCTCTTCTACCCCGCCGCGGCCGCGCCGCTCACCGCGCAGATCGATCGCTTCCTCGCCGAGGCCGCCCCTCGATCGACGCGCGTCCCCAAGGCGCTCATCGTCCCGCACGCGGGCTACGTCTACTCGGGCCCCATCGCGGCCTCCGCGTATGCGCTCCTCGCCCCCGCGCGCGGCCGTGTCGAGCGCGTCGTGCTGCTCGGGCCAGCCCACCGCGTCCTGCTGCGCGGCCTCGCCTTCCCCGACTGCGCCGCCTTCGCGACGCCGCTCGGCCCCGTCGAGGTCGACACGGCCGCCAAGGCGCTCGTGCCTTGGATCTCCGAGAACGCGAGGGCGCACGCGGCGGAGCACTCGCTCGAGGTCCACCTCC
>JAJXTK010000407.1 GCA_021783935.1 Myxococcales bacterium
GCTCGCGCGCGGCGAGGGGGCGCCGACCGCGATCCGCGAGGCGCGCGCGCTCGGGGTGCGGGTGATCGCGATCGCGTGAGGGGCGGGGCGCCGGTTTCGGCACCGGCTACGGCTTCGGCATCGGCATCGGCTACGGCTTCGGCTTCGGCTACGGCTACGGCTCCGGCTCCGGCTCCGGCTCCGGCTTCGGCTCCGGCTCCGGCTTCGGCATCGGCTACGGCATCGGCTTCGGCATCGGCTACGGCTCCGGCTACGGCATCGGCTACGGCCGCGATCGACCGATGCAGCGCACCCGCGCTGCACGTGGCGACGCACTCGCCCACTTCGCCGCGGGCGATGGAGAACGCGGTCGGAGCCAACTCCGTTCCGCGTCCACGCGCGAAGGTGCGACCGCCAGGCAGCGAGAATCTGCGAACGTCGGGCTCGAGCAGCCGTTCGTGATCGCCTCGGAGCTGGCGCTCGGACCACGCCAGTGCGACGCGCGGATGCACCTCGCGCTCACGCGGGCGACCATCCAGTGCCCGGTGGTCGCGGAGCTCGACGTGATCGTGGCGGACGAGCGGCTGCGGGGGCTGACGGACAGCACGCCGGCATGAAGCACTGGCGCCGACTCGACGCCCACCATCACGACCGTAGACTTTCGGCGTGGAGCCGGCCCGCAGCGTTGCGACGCGCTACGAGCTGCTGGCGCTGCCGGAGGGTACGGGCGCGGCGGCCCCGGTGCGAGGTCGTCTCGACGTCGAACGAGTCGCACGATCGCGTGAAGAGGCGCCGGCTCCACGCGTCTGCGACCGTCGGCTTCCATTGGATCGTCGACGCCGTCGCGCCTTCGCCGAGCGCCGCAGACGGACCGCGCAGGACGGTGGCACGCGACGAGCCGCGCGCGGATGCGTCGACGGCGACGCGATCAGGACGGCGGCACCAGCGCGCACCTGTTCGTCGGGGCGACCCACTTGAAGACCTGCACCCACAGTTGCTTGATCTCGGGGAGCGTCGACCACTCGGAGTCGAATTCGATCCACTCGTCGCCCCACACGAAGGCGTGCCCTGCGCCCAGCTGCACCGCGGAGCCGACGGTCACCTTGCCGCTGGCGTCGGGGAGGAAGGCGATCGGCGCGCGCGTGCTCGCGGTGCCGCCGAGATCAGAGATGGCGTACCCGCCGTTGAAGGTGACGGTCGTGAGCCCGGCGGTGATCGGGTGCGTCGCGAAGTCGGTGACCGGACCATTTCGGAGCGGCCCGCTGTAGGCGACGCGGAGCGGCGCGAGCAGCGAGTTCGCGTGCCAGTCGTCGGTCGGGTTGTCGTCGTAGCCCGACATCGAGGCGACGCCGCCGCCGGCCGAGACCCACGTGGCCAGCACCGCCGCCTCCGACGGCGTGTAGTCGCGCGTGAGCCAGTCGAGGATGACGACGTCGAACGGCTGGAGGGTGGCGGCCGTGAGCGGCTCGCCGGTCGTAGTCTGGATGCGCTGCACCGTGGTGCCGCTCTTCTGCAGCCACGTCTGGAAGTTCGAGGACGCGTTCGCACCCGGGTTGCCGAGGATGCCGATGTTGAGCTGCGTACACGCCGCCGCGTCCGTCAGCGCGGAATCGAGCGCGAAGGCGCCCTCGTCGCCGCCGGCGGAGTCCGCGGCGTCCGCGGTCGCGCCGCCATCGTCGCCAGCCTCCGTCGCCGCGCTCGTGTCGCCGCCGCCATCGGGGCTGGTCGTTGGACCGTTGCCCTGGCTGCTCGTGCTGCTGCAGGCGAGTAGCGTCGAGGCGGCGAGGGTCGCGAGCGAACGGGCGAGGGTCGAGGAGCGAGCGAGCAAGAGGCGGCTACCCATGGACCGCTGTCGTAGCACGCGGCTGCGGCACGCACGCGTTCGGAGGCCGATCCCGCACCGGCCCGCGGGCCCCCAGTGTCGGAAAGGTTGAGCAGGCCCTCGCGCGCTTCACCCCTCGCGTCGGTCGAGCGCGGCGAGCGCGCGGACATCGATCGCGCCCACGAGGCGGGCTACCGGTTGGGTTTCCGGGCGCAGCACGCGCCTGGGAGAAGGTTCGTCGAGCAGCGCCAGCGCGCGAGGATCTTCGGCGTCGAGCGCGACCGGGAAGCCGAGGTCGCCGTGATGAACGGCTTCTCGGCGCCCGCCGATCGGCGCGAGCTGCCCGAGGCGCGGGGCCGACGTAACGTCACCGCACCATAGGTCGGCGACCGCCTCGCGCTCTGAAGCCGGTCACGCCGATCGTCGAGCGGCCCCCTTCCCCTCGGCATCGGTCCTAGCCACTCTGCGGGCCATGACGTCCCGCCAGCTTCCGCTGTTCCTTGTGCTGTCCATCGCGCTCGCGGCGCCCGTCGCCTGCAAAAACACGGCGAAGGTCAGCGACAAGGCCGGGGCCGACAGGCGTTCGAAGGACGACGAGTCGAACGCCGACGGCAAGAAGGAACGCGAGAAGACGAAGAAGAAGGTCGACGACGACAAGGCGAGCGACGACGACGGCAAGCCCGCCAAGAAGCCCGAGGCGCTCGGGTACGACGCCGCGCTCAAGAAGGCCCGCGACCTGATGGGCAAGAAGGACTTCAAGGGCGCCATCGCCGCCTACGACGACGCCTGCGCGGCGCGCGACGACGACGCGCTCGCGTGGGGTGAGCGAGGCTACGCGAAGGTCCTCGACAAGCAGTACGACGCGGGCCTGAAGGATCTCGACGCCGCCCTCGGCAAGACCGACGACGTGAAGTTGCTTGGGCCCATCTGGTACAACATCGGGCTCGGCAAGGAGGGCAAGGGCGACAAGACGGCCGCGCTCGCCGCCTACAAGAAGTCGGACGAGCTTCGCCCGACCAAGGCGGCCAAGAGCAGGATCGCCGCGCTCGGCGACAAGCCCGTCGCCGCCGTCGACGACGGCAAGTGCGTCGCCAAGATCGACCGGAGGCACGTCGCCGCGAAGGCGTACGCGACGTGGCTCGACGTCTACAAGGCGCTCGCCGCCAAGGACGGCGTCGACGCGCCCGACGGCCCGCCGACGACGGCCGGCGCCGCGAAGAAGCTGGTGTGCAAGGACGGCTGCAAGGGCGCAAGCCCCTACGTCGTGCACCTCGGAGGGATTGACAGCGGCGGCGGAGTCGAGGTGATCGGGCTCGCGGACGTCGACGCCAAAGGGACGATCCACCTGTGGGACGACGTCGCGGGCGGGATGGTAAGCGCGCGCTGCGGCTACTCGGACCAGATCGAGATCTCCCGAGCCAGCCCCATCCAAGTGCACGTGGTGAGCGAGCCGACGGAGGCTGGCTTCTTCGACCAGAAGGGGAACGTCTGCTCGCCGGGCACCGACGGCTGCCTCAACGCCTGCGTGGTCGAAGAATGGACCGAGTCCTATCAGTACTACGACACCGACGCCGAGCAGCGCTTGCTGTCTGTCACCGAGTCGGGAAAGCCAGACGCGAGTGGCAAGCACAAAGCGAAGGTCGGGAGCCTGATGAACGATGACGGCGACCTCGTGATTTACGGTGGCCACTGCGACCAGAAGGTGAAGGTCGAGCGCGGCAAGCCGCGCTTCGGCGGCGGCTGAGGCACCGCCAGCAGGCCGTGTCGATCGCTCGGCCGATCACGGGCTCGCTCCGGAGAAGCTCGACGGCCTGCCAGGCCACGACGACCCCGCGTCCCCACCGACCGCGTGGGGAGCACCCGACGATGGAGCTGACCGCCGACGCGCCCCTCCCGGCTTCGCCCAGGCGCGCATCGCGAGCCCCCCGCGACGCCGATTCAGGCTCGCCACCGCGCGACGACTGCGGACGCTCACCGCATGAATCCAAGTGGGGGCGGGGCCGGCGTCCGCGCGACCGGTGGGTCCGGATGCGCCGGCGCCGTCGTGGCGATCAACGTCTTCTTCGGGGTGATCCTGCTCGCGGCCGCCGCGCTGATGGTCGTGCTCGGGGCGTCTTCGGACAACCTGGGCTTGATGCTCGGCGGCGGCATCGGCTGCGGCGTGGGGGGCCTCGCGTGCCTGCTCGTCGGCGTCTTCCTGATGAAGGGGGCCGCGAGGCGACGACGCCTGCTGACCTCGGGCGTGCCGGGTCAGGCGCAGATCCTCGGGCTCAACCAGACGAGCATGTACGTGAATAACCAGCCCGTCGTGGAGATGCAGCTCCGCATCACGACGGCGACGCGCGCGCCCTACGTGGTGTCCCGACGGGAGACGGTGCCACTGCTCATGCTCTCGCGCCTGACGAGCGGGCAGCCGCTGCCGGTCATGGTGAACCCCGCGCAGCCCGACGATCTACTCATCGTCTGGGAGTCTGCGCTGAACCCGCCAACGGGCTTCGGTGCGGCGCCGATCCGCTGACAGCACCCCTCGCGACGACAGCGAGGGTCGCCGTGACCGCCGCAAGACTCGCTGTCCGAGGCTTCCGCGACGTGCTCGACGACGAGCGCGCCTTGGTCGTGGTGCGTCCGACTGGCCGACGAGGCCAGCGCCCGCGTCGATCGAGGCGCTGCCGGGGATCCTCGAGGGGATCGCGGCGCCGAGCCTGCGCGCGGTGACGCTCACGGGGCTGTGCGCCGAGGACGGGGGGTCGGAGGCGCTTCCTCGCCCCCGACGCGCGCGCACGTCCTCTCGAGCGCTCCGATCAACTCGCCGCGGCTGGCGGCGCAGCGTGCTCCAAGCGCGCGAACAGCTCCCCCGCGCCGAGCGTGACCTCGATCGAACGGAGCGCGATCGCCTCGCTGTCGAAGAGATCGCGGAGCACCCAAGTGCCGTCGTCGTTGCGCCAGTAGTGCTCGATCGCCCGACTCTCCGGCGAGACGAACAGCACCTCCCGCAGCGACGGGATGCGGCGGTAGTGGGAGAACTTCGTGCTTCGATCGAAGTCGGCGGTGGCCTCCGAGAGCACCTCGACGATCAGCGTCGGGTTGACGACGGCGTTCGTGTCGACGGTCGATCGCTCGAGCGGACCGCACACGACGCTCGCATCGGGGTAGGCGAAGAGGCCGGTCGCGACGACGTGGATCTTGAGGTCGGAGTCGTAGGCGACGCAGGGCTTCGACCGAAGGGCCTCGCGGAGCGACGCGGTGACGTTGACCTTCACGAGCGAGTGCGCGGGCGTCCCACCGGCCATCGC
This sequence comes from Myxococcales bacterium, assembly GCA_021783935.1. GTDB lineage: Bacteria > Myxococcota_A > Polyangia > Polyangiales > JADJMO01 > CAIXWQ01. Next base: position 5,095 of record JAJXTK010000407.1, read on the forward strand.
CCAAGCAGCGCCGTCGAGGAACTCGTGCCGCGTGTCGCTCGATCTCTCCAGCGCGAGGTACTCCTCGTACGTCAGGTTGTTCGCGTGCGTCGCGGCGGCCATGCGGGACGAGCCTAGCACCCGACCGCCGACGCCCGAACGAGCGCGACCGCGTGGACGCAGGCGCGTCCCGCATGAGACGCGCACCGCGTGACAGCTCCAGCCGTAGAGCGCGCAGTCCGCTAAGAGCTCGCCGCCGGTGCCGCACGCCACGTCCTGAGTCCCCGTAGGGCGTGCAGCGCTGGCAGCTCTGCCCGCTGCTCCCGCACGCGACGTCGTCCAGGCCGGTCGCGCAGGTGATGGAGCTCATACAGCACCCGGGGCAGTTGGACGGACCGCAGCGGTCTTGCCAGCGCACGCAGCCGCCGCGGCAAGTGTCCCCGGGCGCGCAGACGGAGCAGCTCTCGCCGCCGTTGTTGCAGGCGTTGCTCTGCCCCCCGCCGACGCACGCGACGTCGGGCTGGCAGCAGCCGCTGCACGTGGTGGGGCCGCACCGGGCGACGGCGGCGTCGGCGGACGGCAGGTCAGCGTCGAGCCGGGTGTCGACGTTGCCGTCAGGGGCGGTGCTCGCTTCGATGGCGACGGCGCCGTCATCGATCGCCCCGTTTCGGGAGCTTGGGCAGCGGCAGCTGCGGCGGCGATTCGTCACGTCGCCGGCCGTGGGTTGAGACCCACGGCTACTCGGCGTGGCGCCGGCCCTCGCGGGCTTGCGCGCCCGACCGATGCCCGCGAAGGCGGGCGACGCAGGGTGTAGCCCGGGGTTTCAACCCCGGGCAGATCGCGGGTCGGCTCCCGACGAGGACTCACGCGGCATCGGCAACGGCAACGGCATCGGCATCGGCATCGGCTCCGGCTCCGGCTTCGGCTCCGGCTCCGGCATCGGCTCCGGCATCGGCTCCGGCATCGGCTCCGGCTCCGGCT
>JAJXTK010000408.1 GCA_021783935.1 Myxococcales bacterium
CCCGTTCGCGCGTGAAGTCGAAGAGCACGGCGGGCTTGATAAGGGTCTCGCCCGCCGTCTCGTCGTCGTCGATCATTCCTCGACGATCGACGCGAGCGCCGTCTTCAGGCGCGACGGGATCTCACCGGCCACGGCGTCCAGGAAGATCGCCGAGATCGACTTGCCTTCGAGCTTGCTGAGCAGCCTCACCTGGCGCGCCAGCTTCTCCGGCACCGAGAGGCTGATGATCGTCTTGTCGCTCGGCTTCGCGGCCGGCGTCGGGGCGGCCTGCGCCGCCGGAGCGTCGGCCTGCACCGGCTCGACGGGCTGCGTGTCGGCGGGCTTGGTGTCGGACGCCTTCGGGGGCTCGACCGACTTCGAGCTGTTGGTGTTGACGGGGGACTTCGCGGTGGGGGTCGGGTTGGTAGCCATGCCCCTGCTACGAAGGCAGGTCGATGGATTCAGCGGCGACCCGATCGACGGGTTCTTCAGCACGTATGAAGCGCGTGAACCCGACCGGCGTTCGGCATACATCCGTCTCCCCGTGTCGCACAAATCGACCTATCCAGTTCTGTACTGGCCTTGCGCATTCGCTTTTTGGCTGTATGGTCGGGCCAGACAGCGGGAACAACCTCGTGGCGGAGATCCTCCCTGTGGGAGGTGAGCAAGCGAGGCTCTCGATCCGTGGACGTGCCCCACCTGCCCAAGCGGCGGAACCAGCGGGGGCATGGGACGCGCGGGACGAGGTTCCCCGTGCGTCCAGCCAACAAGATCACGAATCGCCGTACGACGTCGGTTGCCGTCTATCCGCGCGAGGTCGCCCTCCTGAAGGCGGTGGCTGCGGTCGTCGGCCGCATCCCCGCAGATGTTGTGCGCGACGCGCTCGATCAGTGGATCCGTGCGCAGGATGACCTCGTGCGCGCAGTCGCAGAGGCCGCTGAGCTGCGGTTCGAGCAGGAGTCGGGCGCGTGACCGCGCTCGCCGAGGCAGCCGACCGCGCGCCGCTGAAAGGCCTGGCGCACGATCGTACTCCTGGGGTGGCCCAGGATGATTCCGAGCGCGCATCGGCCGTCGAGGAGATCGGGTTCGGTGACCCAATCGACCCCGAGGTGCTTCGGGACTCGGCCGAGCCCGAGGAGCCCGATCCCCGCTACGTCTGGATCCGCTACGCCGTCGAGCACGCGCCCGGGGACGGGCTCGACTATCGGAAGGAGCCTCTGGCCCAGGAAGCCGAAGGGCACTCGACGAAGAATCTGACCGAGGCCTCCTACCGCGACCGAGCCGAGCGCGCAGAACGTCGGCTTGATGCCCTGCTCGATCGCCTTCGAGAAGGACACGAGGTGTCTCGAAGTGCCGATCGCGCTCGTCCGGTGCCTGGCGGCACGGGGCCGCTCACGACGAGCGAGGCCGCGAGCTACCTGGGCTTCAAGGACGCAAGTGCCGTGCGGCACCTCGTTCGACGGGGTGAGCTTCGTCCGGTCGGCAAGCGCGGTGGACGGGGGACGTACACGTTCGTCCGCGCAGAACTCGATCGCTACAAGGCGGGGCTGACCGCCGAAGATGGAGATGCAGATGGCGGAGCAGTTCGAGTGTCGTTGGGGGACGTGGTGTCGGCCCACGAAGATGCCGAGCGTGTACGAGGTGCGGGACGGGGGCTTCCTCGTGCGCCGTCGCGTGCGGGTTCAAGCGACTGGGCGGGAGGTCGAGATCCGCAAGGTGCTCCCCAACGCGACGCTGGCGGACGCGCTCAAGTGGATGGAGCAGGAGAGCGCCCGCGTCCGAGGCGGGAAGCCCAACGGCCAGCAACCCAAGACGCGCTTCGCCGACTTCGCGACAGCCTTGCTGGAGCGAAAGGTCGCGGCGAAGGACATCGTGAGTGAGGCCGGACGCCAGAAATGGGTCTACTCGCTCGTCCACCTGATCGACGGCGTGCGCGACCAGGATGAGGAGCTGCTCGTCGAGGGGTTCGGCGAGTTCTTCATGGATGCCTTCACGTCCCCGAAGCTCATCGAGGACTGGAAGGCCGAGGTCACCGAGCGTGCGATCACCACGGGCATCTACGCGCCGACGACCTGCAACACGTGGTTCGGCATCTTGCGCGTGATCACCCAGACCGCGCACCGCGAGGGGTACATGCCGATCGACCCTTGCAAGGGCGTTTCCGCGTTCGACGAGTCCGAGCACGTCGTCTACGACGACGACGAACCCAATTCGCTCACCGCAGACGAAGCGAGGGCGTTCCTCGCCGAGCTGCGGGTCTGCTACCCCCAACACTTCGCGATGGCGGCCCTAGCGTTGGCCACGGGTCTGCGGCCTTCGCACATGCGTCCGCTCCGTCGCCGTGGGCCGGACGCCGATCTCGACCTGGAGAAGAAGACCCTGAAGATCCGGCGCTCGCAGACGAGAGGCGAGAGGGCCATGAACCGGACGAAAGTGAAGGGCCTGCGCACCACGATCAACCTCCCCGACGATCTCGTGGAGATCCTGAAGTGGCACATCGACACGCAGTTGCTCGACCCGGGGCAGCAAGACAGTGATCTGCTCTTTCCGGCGATCGGCGGGGGCTTCCGCAGCCCCTCGGTCTTGAACAAGCCGTTCGCCGAGGTCTGTGAGCGGATCGGGCTCAAGAAGCGCTTCACGCAGGGCATCGGCATGAGGAGGACGTTCAACGACCTCGCGCGCGCAGCGGAGGTCGAAGCGCTCGTGACCCGCAGCATTTCGGGGCACCTGCGGCCCGAGATGCAGGACCACTACTCCACGGTGCAGCCGCAGGAGCAGCGCGCGGCCATCGGCAAGGTCATCGACCTGGCGGGCGTGCGTGCGGCGCGCGAAGTCGCCGCCCAACCCGCCGACAAGGCCCAGAAGTGATCGAGGCGGCGTCGGCGCGCTCCCGTACCGCCGTCCATCCCGCCGAGGCAGCGCGCCGAGCGGTATGGATGGCGGTATGGAACGCCATCCGAGCGGTATGGTTGCCGGTAAACGCGGCTAACGAGCCCCTGTTTTTCCCGGTCTTTTTGGTGGGCGTTACAGGATTTGAACCTGTGACTTCAACCGTGTGAACCGTTCCTGCATGGCCGATCCTGTGCGGGAAATCATGGTGCGTTCTGGATTAGGCCGACTGGATCACTCCACTTTTCACTCCACCGCCGTCGTCGTGCGCCGGTAGCGGCTGCCCCTGCTTGCGCGAGCCGAGCGCGATGGCCTCGGACATCGTGAGCCCCTTCAGGAGCCGGTAGTGCAGCGTCGAAGCGTTGATCCCGCTCTCCTGCGCCCACCCCTTCAAGGACTTCACGATGCCGTTGATCTCGTACATCGGCTTCGTCTTCACGGGCTCGGGCGTCAGCTTCCGCGTGATCGGGATGACCTTCGCCCCCTTCTTGGCCTTGATGCCCACGAGCTTGGACACCGCTTGCGCGGCATCTCGCTTCTCGTCGGGGCGGACGGTCGAGTAGTGAAGGTGCATCGCCTCTGTCCCGTGCGTGGACATCGCCATGCCGACGACGTGATCGACCCCAGCATCGCGCATCAGATCCTTCGACGTCCTGCGGGTGCCAACGCCAGGCGTGAGCCGCTGCTTGATCCCGAGCGCCTTGCGAATCACCTGGAACGGGCGGTCGAGGACCGAACGAGCCCTGAAGCCGCCGCTCTCCGAGGGGAACAGCAAGTCGCTGTTGCGCATCGGCCCCGCCGGCAGGTTGTCGGTGTGCCACTTGAGGAGCGCGAGAACCGACGCGGGGAGGTACAGGACGTCCTTCTTCTTCGTCTTGATCTTGTCCATCACGACGTCGCGGCAAACCTGCGACCGCCGCAGCACGAGACGTCCCGTCGTCCAGTCGATGTCCGCGTGCTCGCCCTTGCGACGCAGAGGTCTCATGGTCGAGGGACGAAGACCGAACGTGAACCCCATGACGATCATCGCGAGGTGCTGCGGGTAGAGTTCGCGCGCCTTCTCGCAGAACGCCTTCACGAGCGAAGGGTCGAGCGAGTTCGGATCCTCCTCGGGGTGCGGATCGTACGTGGACGTGTCGAGCATCGGGAGCCAGTCGAAGTGCTTGGCGATCAACACGTGCGGCTCCTGGGCCGCCACGCGCATGATGAGCTTGAAGTGACGGATTAGATCGTTGGCGAACGGGGCGACGAACTTGCCGACCCCAACGAGCCCTTCGAGGTGCTTCCGCCACGCGCGCGCTTCGACATGCGTGATCTGGTCCAGGAACATTGGACCGAACGCCCGGCGCTCCTTGCGGCCGTCCGCGTAGGCGACCTCAAACTCGTCTTCGATCAAGTGGCGGACGATGTTCGCCCACTTGGCCTTGCTCGCCTGGCTACGAACCCTCGGCCGCTCCTCCATGACCGAAACGGCGAACACGGCGAAGCGCGTCGGCGATTTCTTCGTCTGCGCTCCCCCCTCTCGGATGGCGTTCTTGCGTTCGAGCAACTGCCGGGCCGCGTCGTCGTCGTTCGTCGCCTCGATCGTTACGTTGAAGGGGACGGTCTTGCCGGTCTTTGGGTCGCGGACGCGCGCCCGAATCCAGTACCTGCCGTCCTGACGCCGGTACACTCCGTCGTGCTTCGTTGGCGCCACTTGGATCCGCCCGATCGTCTTCCACTCCATGCGGGACCTCCTCAATATGCAGTCGGATCGTGCGGCGCATCTTCGTGAACAAGACGCGTTGACCGGCAGAGGTGATCTCTGCGCGGCCAGCCGCCTCGGCTTGGGCGACGAGCCGGTAGAGAGTGTTCTCATGGCGGCCGAGAATGCGTGCGGCCTCCGCGATCGTGAGTGCGGCTGGCGCGCCGGCTCGCTCGTTCAGACCCGACGGTGCGCTCGGCTGGGGACGCTCGATGAACGCACGAAGGCTCGCCGCGTCCCGGAAGCGGAGTTCGACAGGCCAGTGGCTTTCGCTGTCGTCCCGAGCGGGCAGGGGGCCATCGCCGGTCGGCCCGGTCTCACCGATGCTTTGATTGGCGCCCTCGGCGCGGTAGGCCAACCCATTGTGCGGCGCGGTCTCAGCCTCGAACTTCACCCAGACGTACTGGGGCTCGGGCTCCTCGGGCTCGGCCGAGTCCCGAAGCACCTCGGGGTCGAGCGGGTCGTTGAACCCGACCTCGCTGACCGCCGATGCGCGCTCCGAACTGTCCTTCGCCACCCCAGGAGTACGACCGTGCGCCAGACCTTTCAGCGGCGCGCTCACGCCCCCGACTCCTGCGCGAACCGCTCGTCGGCGGCCTCGGCGACTGCGCGCACGAGGTCCGGCTGCCCCTGAAGCCACTCTTTGAGAGCGACCTGAATGACATCCGCTGGAAGCCGACCGGCGACCGCAGCGACGGCGCGAAGAACAACAACGTCGTGGGGATACGCGGCAACCGACGTCGTACGGCGACCAGAGACTTGCTTGGCTTCGGACACGGGGAGACCTCGTGCCGCGCGTCCCGTGGGGCCTCTGGTTCCGCACTTGGCGGGGGATTCCACGTCCGCAGCCCGAGAGCCCCGCTATCTCCGCCCCGCACACGCAGAGCATCATCGCCACGAGGTTGTTCCCGCTGTCTGGCCCGACCATACAGCCAAGAAGCGAATGCGCAAGGCCCGTCGAGAACTGGATAGGTCGATTTGTGCGACACGGGGAGACGGATGTATGCCGAACGCCGGTGAGGCTCGTACGGGTCGAGCCTCGTGCGGCACCTGTTGGTCGGGGCGCCGCTGAATCCGTCGACCCGCTCTCGTAGTAGCTGCATGGCTACCCCGACCACGAACACCGCGAAGTCCCCCGTCAACACCAACAGCTCGAAGTCGGTCGAGCCCCCGAAGGCGTCCGACACCAAGCCCGCCGACACGCAGCCCGTCGAGCCGGTGCAGGCCGACGCTCCGGCGGCGCAGGCCGCCCCGAGCCAGGCCCAGCCCGAGAAGTCGACCGAGAAGGTCATCATCAGCCTCTCCGTGTCGCCGAAGCTCGCGAAGCAGGTCCGCCTGTTGAGCAAGCTGGAGGGGCGCTCCATCACGAGCATCTTCGTGGACGCCGTGGCCGCCGAGATCCCGGGGCGCCTGCGTATCGCGCTGGCCTCGATCGTCGAG
>JAJXTK010000409.1 GCA_021783935.1 Myxococcales bacterium
AACCCGCCCGGGATGCCCGAGTGCTTGTAGTAGAACTTGTTGTCGAGCTTCTGCCCCGTCAGCTTCACCTTGTCGGCGTTGACGACGATGACGTGGTCGCCGGTGTCGACGTGCGGGGTGAAGGTCGGCTTGTGCTTGCCACGAAGCACGGACGCGATCTGCGAGGCGAGGCGGCCGAGCGCGAGCCCGGAGGCGTCGACCACGAACCACGCGCGCGCGGCCTCGGCGCTGGCGTCGTTCGCGATGAAGGTACCGTGAGACATCGGAAGAGACCTTTCGGCTGACGGAGCCCGGCCATCGCGGAGGGCAAACCGACCGGGGGGGCGGAACCTTAGAGTTCGGCGCCCACCTTGTCAACCTCGCCGCCCCAGCCCGTGCCGGTGCCCTTACCCCAAGGCCGAGCTCACTTGGGCGTGATCGTGATCGAGTGCTGCCCGCCGGCGATCGGCGTGGTGACCGTGAGCACGCTGGTCGTGTCGCTGAAGCTCTGCGACGTGCTCCCGGGCGGGTCGGTATACACGATGTAGAAGCCCGTCGGGTAGAGCGCGATCGGCACCCAGATCTCGTGGTTGCCCGTGACGCCATCGCGGTCCGTGAACACGAGCTCGAAGGTGCGGGTCGACTTGTCCCACTTCATCGAGACCGGCGAGCCGGCGACCTTGCGCGCGTAGGGGCGCACGAGCCAGCCGACGTTCGGGTTGTCCTTGCCGGTCTGCGCGTTCCACGGCGCCGCGCCGCCGGTGCCCGGGTCGTAGCTCCAGTACGACCAGCCGATGGCGTTGCGGTCGGCCATGTCGAGCACGTCCTGCAGGTACTGGTCGCCGCCAGGCATGGCGTCGTCGACCGCGAATTGGCCGAGCAGCAGCGCGTCGCCCGTGCGCGAGATCTCCTGGCGTCGGCGCGTCTCCCAGCGGCTGACGGTGTCGTCGTCGGCCGCGTACGCGTTGGTCGTGTCGACGCGGTAGGAGTCGAGGTGCGGCGCCTCGACGATGCGGCGCTCGCCGACGCGCGGATCGGACAAGAGCGGCAGGAACGATCGCGAGCCGTTCGCGGGCGCGCCGTAGCGCGGCTCGACGACGATCCAGTGGTCGGCGTCGACGGCGCGGATCGCGGCGATCGCGCGCGCGTAGAACGCCGCGAAGGGCCCCTGATCGAACCCGTACAGCGGGCCGGCCTCCGTCTCGTCCTGCAGCGACGCGAGCTCGTTCGCGTCGAAGAGCGAGCCCGGATACGGCTCGTTCATCACGTCCCAGCCCACGATCGCGGGGTGATCGCCGAGCTTGGCGGCGAGGTGCCCGAGCATCGCGACGTAGCGATCTTGCAGGGTCTGGTGAGCGCCCTGGTACGACCAGTAGTTGTCGAACGCGGCGACGACGGCCGGCTGCGCGTAGCTCTGCCACGGCGTCGACTGCTGCGCGAACGGCTTGCCGTCGTCCTGGACGGCCCAGGCCGGGGCGCCGTCGCCGTCGAACTTCTGCGCGTAGAGGTCCTGGTGCACGTCGATCAGCACCGAGATGCCCTGCGCCTGGAAGAGATCGAGCTCTGCGCGCACCTTCGCGAGGTAGCCGTCGTCGTAGCTGCCGGCCGTCGGCTCGATCGCGTCCCAGAAGACGAGGTAGCGGACGAAGTTCATCCCCCAACCGGCGATGCGCGCGGCGTCCGCGGCGCCGATCGGCGGCAGGCGATCGGCGGCCTGCCTCGAGGCGCTCATCACGTTCATGCCGTGGAAGATCACCGCGCGCCCCTGCGCGTCGGTGATGAACGCCATCGACAGCGACGCCGGGGGCGGCGTGACGCTGGCCGTGTTGCCTCCACACGAGAGCGAGGCCATGGGCACCGCGACGAGCAGCGCACGCGCCAGCGTCGACCAAGAGAGCGTCTTGCGGCTCACGGGCTGAGCGTAGCGCAGCGCGCGCGGGCCGCCGCCCTCTTGACCTAGCAGGCCGTTGAGTTTCTCCGGAGCTGCCCGATCCTCTCCCGCGTCAACCCGAGACTCGCCGCGCGATCGACACGGCCTGCTGTCTGTCACAGTTCCCGCAGGCCGTTTCTCAACGGCCTGCTAGAACACGCCCTGCACGCCGGCGCCGAAGATCGGCGCCGTGCTGCCGTCGCGCGCGGTGCTCACACCGAGCACCCCGCCGGTCGGGGCGAAATGGAAGTCCGCGCCCTTGGTCGCCTCGGGCTGGTGATCGCGTGTGACGAAGTAGGCGACCGCGCCGCCGACGAGCGTGCCCGCGAGCACGCCCGAGACGAAGCCGCGCGTCTTTTCGTCGGTCTTGTCCTTGAAGACGAGCGGGCTCGTCACGGCGGCGCCGCCGAGCGCGCCGATGCCGCACCCGAGATCGATCAAGAACACGCGCGCGGGGGTCGTCTGCACGAGCGAGGCGACGACGCCGCCGCCGACGAGCCCCGCCGCCGAGCCCCACCCGAACCCCTTGTTCGGCGACTGGCTGCCGAGATCACCGCGCCAGAGCGCCTCGATCAGGCTGCCGGTGAAGGTGCCGAGCACGGCGCCCGAGTGCACGAGCGCCGCGTCGCCGTCGTCGAAGCGCGTGGCGGCGACCGCGAGGACCGTCAGCGCGGTGCCGCCGAGGCCGCCGACGAGCCCCCACGCGTAGCGGTTCGACGTCGGCTGGACGTTGTTGCCGGCGGCGAGGTTCAGCCCGGCGAGCGTGCCCCACCAGGTGCCCGCGGCGATCGTCCACGCGGCGCCCGGCGTCACGTCCCACTCGTCGGCGACGATGAGCGAGGCGCCGAGCGCGAGGCCGCTGCCGAGCAGGAGCAGCGGATAGAGCAGCCGCTCGTCGCTGCTGCCGGTCTTGTAGATCGCGAACGCGCCGTAGAGGCCGAACAAGCTCGACGAGGCGGCGAGCACCGTCCGACCGCGCGATCGACCGGCGCTCTCTTCCGAGGCGCGCGGGCCCTCCTCCGTCGAGCCCGAAGGCGGCGGCGCGGCGAGCTTCATCGACACGAGATCCCGCAGCATGACGACCGCGCGGGCGGCGAGGTGCGCGCCGTCGACCTGCTCGACGCGCACGAGCAACGTCGCGCCCTTCGGCGGCACGGCCACCAGCCGGAGCACGAACCTGTCGCTCGAGAGCTGCTCGATGCGCGGCGAGATCACCCACGCGCCCGCCCCGCCCCCGGCGCGCTGCACCAGGTCGAGCTCGCGCACGCCGTCGCCCGGCAGCTGCGCGCCGACGTCGAGCGCGAGCCCCAGGTCCTGCAGCGCCTCCTTGATCGCCGACTCGACCTCGCGCGCGCGCGCGGCGAGCGGATCGGCGGCGAGCACCCGCTTGGGCGGCTCCTTGTCGGTGCCGTTCAGCGGCGTGAGCACCGGCCCGATGATCGCGACGGGCAGCGCCGCCTCGGGCTTGCCGTCCTTCGGGGCCTCGGGCGCGCTCGCGGACGGCGCGGCAACGAGCTCCCCCTCGGCGCGGGCGCTCGGCGACGCGAGCAGAACCAGCGCGAGCGCCGACGCGGCGCGCGTCAGCCGACGGAGCGCAGGGCGTGCGACGAGTGGACGCATGGGCCGGCAGGCCCTCTCAGAGCATCAGCGTGGCGTTGATCCAGAGCGTGTACGTGAACGACTCGGTCACGCGGAAGCGCTGGCCCGGCAGGTCGAGCACGGGGCGGTGGTTCGGGTTCGGCAAGCCGGTGGCCTGCGTGCCGCCGGAGGCGTTGCCCGTCGTGCAGCGGCCCGCGGACATCACGTCGATCGTCCCCGAGATGTTCGGGTTGCACGCGTCGGCGGAGCTGACGTCGTAGGCCTGGATGTACTGGAAGCCGAAGCCGCCGTTGAACTTCAGGTACTCGTTGGCCTGCGCGAGGATGCCGATCGAGCCGCCGACGATGCCGTGCCCCTCGGCGTCGGTCACGCCGGTGAAGTAGGTGTTGCCGCCGCCGGTGGCCGGGTCGTAGTTGCCGACGCTCGTCGGCTTCCCGTTGACCGTCCCCGCGTGGTAGTTGAGCGGGTTCGGCGCGATGAGCGACGGCGCGTTGGAGGTGCCGAGCGCGTCGAAGAGCGGCGTGTAGTCGAGCCCCTGCGACACGTACGTCGCCGAGAAGCGCAGGTCGATCGACAAGCGCTGGAAGAGCTCGCGGTTCTCCCACGGGTGGATCATCACGCCGCCCGTGAGGTTCCCCTGCAGCGGCGGGTGGTTGGTGATGACCCCCTGGGCGCCGGAGTAGTCGCCGAAGGCGGTGCCGTTCTTCTGGAACTCGGCCATGAACCAGAAGCCGCCGTACGGCTCCACGTAGCGATAGCGCTCGCTGGTGAGCGAGCCGAGGCGGATCGCGTTGGTGCCGCGGGAGACGCCTGGGCTGAGCGGCGCCTGGCCGGTGCGCTGCCAGCCGTTGGTCGCGTCGTAGCCGACGGCAGTCGGGTTCGGGCAGCTGCCGTTGTTCGCCGCCGAGCAGGCGTGCATCGGCTCGCCGACGCCGAAGCGCCCCTCGACCTCGATCGTCCAGGTCGGCTTCGACGGATCGCGGTTCTGGTTGAAGATCGACCAGCGCCCGCCCGCCGCGAGGTAGTCGAAGCCGCTGCGCGTCGGCGAGGTGAACGGCAGCGTGAACATCGGCTTGCCGGTCGCCGGGTCGGCGACTCGGCTGCTGCCGTCCATCGCGTTGACGCCGCCGGAGGAGTTGTCGAGATCGCCGAGCGAGCGATCGTCGGCGATGATGAACGGCGCCCGGAAGAAGAGCGCGAGGTCGTGGTAGAGGCCGATGTCGGCGCGCAGGTTCAGCACCGACTGGCTCTGCCGGTAGCGGGCGATGTTCTCGATGTCGTGCGTGAAGCCCGAGTCGGCGTTGCCGGAGGGGCTGCCGCCGCCGGCCGGCGCGATCGCGCTCTCGCGCTTGATGTTCCCCGCCGTCCACGTCTGGTGGAAACCGACCGAGATGTTCAGGTCGAACGGGTCGTGGTTCTTCTCGTCGAAGGCGTCGACGACCTCGACGATCTCGCCCGGCTCGGCCATCAGCGTCGGCTCGGTGGCCTTGAGGGGCTCTTCGGCCCGCGCGCGTGAGGGCGCCGCGACCAGTGCGATCATCGCCGCGAATGCCGTCGTGACCTTGATGGAGCCGCTTCGCATCGAACGCACGCTCTCCCTGGCTGGGGCACGACGCTCGTCGCCGCCACCTCGGCGTGGCCCTGCCAAAGCGGGCCCGAGCCCGCTCGTCGACGCTAAAGGTCCGCCGCCGAGCCTGTCAACGCGGTTCGTCCGTCGGGCGGTCGATGCGCGGGATCATTTGGCGCCCGGCGGAAACGGCGCCCCCGGCGGCAGGTCGACCGGCGCGCGCGCATTGAGGATTTCCGAGCGCGCGCTCGCGTAGGTGCCGAAGCAGCCGCCAGGCCCCTCGGCCTTGTCGGCGGTCGCGACGTCGCACAGGAGCATGTGCGCTTGCGCCACGCCGCAGTCGGTGATGGCGAGGCGGCGGTGCTTGACGGCCTCGACCTCCAGCACCTTCACCGAGCCCGAAGGCAGCGGAGGCCCCGCGTGGGCCGCCACGCCCTTCTCGAGGCGCTCGATGGCGGCGTCGGCGGCGGCCTGCACGACGCAGCGCGAAAGCACGCACGCGCCGCTGTCGTCGCGTGGGAACTTGTACTGCCCCTCGATCGCCTTCTCGCCGTTCTCCGAGGTGCCGAAGCGGACCTCCCCTTTGGGCACGTCGGCAAGGGTCGTCGCGCCGACGCTCATCTTGAACGGGATCGCGCCAGCATAGGCGACGGCGCCCGGCGTGGCCACGGCGATCTCGGCGATCTTCGCGTCCGGCGTGGTGCCGGCCGGCGGGTCGATCGCGACGTTGCCGCTCGCCACCAACACGAGGTCGGGCTCCTCGGGGGTGCACGCACGGAAGGCGGCCGGGCCCGCGAACGTCAGGACGTGCCCCGTACGAACGACCTCCATCGCGAGCGTCGCGCCGGCCGGCACGCGCGCGGGGGTGCCGAGGGGGGCGAGGTCGCTGCCGATCGCGGGCGCCGCGCCGTCGGGCCAGCTCGCCGACTTGACGACGCACGCCGGCGGCCGAGGCGCCCCGGCGAGCTCGCTCGC
>JAJXTK010000410.1 GCA_021783935.1 Myxococcales bacterium
GACACCCTTAACATGGGCGACCCAGAGCCCCTTCTCATCGCGCTCGTAGATGACCGTGTACGTCTTCAACTTCGCCATCGCGTCACCCTCCGCTCCCGCGAAGCCAGCCCTTGCCGAGGCAGGGGTCTCCGCTGCCGCCATCGTCGGGAGCACGCGGCGACTCGGGCGCTGCCCGCGCTCCGACGGCGAAAGTGGAGCAGGCCGGGGCGGCTCGGCCCGGCGCGCGCGCCGCGCCGAGGCCAGCGGCGGCCGGAGCCCGCGCCCCTCGCCGAACCCCGCGTTCGCGCGCGCGATCGTTGCGAGCACCGCGCCGCGCGTTTGCTATGGTCCGGCCCCCTCGCCCGCCGGAATCGCCCCCGTGAACGCGTTGCCCTCGAACGACCTCCGACCGCTCCGCCGCGCCCCGCCGCCCGCGCGACGGCTCCTCGCGCTCGCCCTTGCGCCGCTCGCGATCGCCTGCGGCGACACGCCCCACACGACGGTCGTGCTCGAGAACCACTACCCCACGAGCGCCGCGAGCCCCCTGGTGATCTACGACGCCTTCTGGCACTCGGTGTCGTTCCAAGGGAGCCCGCTCTCGCCCGGCGCGGCCGCCGAGCCGCCGCTGGTGGACGGCGCGGCGCAGCTGGTCGTGCCGACGTCGGGCGCCACCGCGTACGCGGTCCTCGCGCCCGGCTGGGATCCCGCGTCGACGACCCCGCCGACCAAGCTCGTCGTGCTCCAATCGCGAGGCCAATACGCCCTTCACTTGAACGGCACGCTGCGCATCGTCGTCGACGACACGAGCTTCGCCGGCGATTGCGCGGCGGGCGATCCTCTGCCGCAGGCGCAGGCCGATTACATCACCGAGCGCGTATTTCCCGCCGATTTCGCGGGGCTGCAGTACGACGCCGCGACCTGCACCGTGAGCGCTCTCGGAGGCCGCAATGCGCCTTGAGCGCGGCGCCCCCTCGACGCTCCTTGGCGCGTGCGCGATCGCCGCGATCGCCTCGACGAGCGCGCGGGCCGTCGCGCAAGCCGCGCCGCCGGCCGGCCACGAGGACCAGTCCTTCGACCTGATGAACCTGATGTCGGAGCACGGCCTGCACGACGTCCACGACGAGAGCTGGAACGTCTACGGGCAGTTCACCTACATCTCCAGCTGGAAGCGCCCGTTTCGGGCCCCCTACACCAACGCGAACGGCAGCGTGAACTCGCTCGTGCCCGACGCCGAGCGGAGCTTCACGGGGACCTTCACGCTCTTCTTCGGCACCAAGCTCTGGAAGGGGGGCGAGGCGTATCTGGTCCCCGAGGTCATCGCCGAGCGCCCGCTCTCGAACCTCCGCGGGCTCGGCGGCTCGATCCAGAACTTCGAGCTGCAGAAGACCGGCGGCGAGTCTCCGCAGCTCTACCGCGCGCGCACCTTCTTGCGGCAGACGTTCGACCTCGGGGGCACGCCGGTCGAGAAGGACTCCGATCCGATGCAGCTCGCGAGCACAGTCGGCAGCCGGCGGCTCGTCTTCACGCTCGGCAGCTTCACGATCCTCGACATCTTCGATCGCAACAGCATCACGTGGGATCCGCGCCAGACGTTCTTGAACATGGCGTTCATGACCCACTCGTCGTGGGACTTCCCCTCCGACGCGCGTGGCTACTCGTGGGGCGGAACGGCCGAGCTCTTTTGGGACGACTGGGCCGTTCGCGTGGGCCGAATCACCCCGCCGAAGAACCCGAACGCCTTGCCGCAGGAGTTTCGGATCTTCACCTATTACGGCGATCAGCTCGAGATCGAGCACGATCACAAGCTCCTTGGGCAATCAGGCGCCGTGCGTCTGCTCGGCTATCGCAACCGGACCGACACGGGGCGATTCGCCGACGCCATCGCCGCCTACGAGGCCGATCCCACCCACAAGAACGCCGGCGAGTGCGGCGGCGCCGGACTCTACAACTACGGGTCCGGGAACTTCAGCGCGCCCGACCTCTGTTGGGTCCGCAGGCCGAACGTCAAGCTCGGCGCGGGGATCAACCTCGAGCAGCACCTCACCGACGATCTCGGCGTTTTTTTGAGGGCGATGTGGTCCGACGGCAACAACGAGGTCGGCGCGTTCAACCCCGCCGACCGCTCCCTGTCGTTCGGCGCAGCGGGCAAGGGCTCGCTCTGGCGAAGGCCGCTCGACGTCGCCGGGATCGGCTTCGGCGCGAGCTGGATCTCCGAGATTCACCGCGAGTACCTCGACATGGGAGGGGTCGACGGCTTCGTCGGAGATGGCCACCTGCCCAAGGCCGCCGCCGAGAGCGTGATCGACCTCTTCTACAGCGTGAACTTCGTCCGGGCGGTCTGGTTCACCGCCGACTATCAGCGCATCTGGAATCCCGGCTTCAACCCCGACCGCGGGCCGGTCGACATCTTCGGCGGGAGGGTCCATGCGGAGTTCTGAGATCCGCGTCCGCCTGCTCGCCGCGGCGCTGCTCGCGCTCGTGCTCGCGCCGGCGCCCGCGCACGCCGACGTGCAAGCCCAGGGCTTCGGCCTCGAGCGGCTCACGCCGTCGCCGGCGGGCGCGGGTTGGTTCTCGGTCGATTCGCTCGACATGCACGGAGGGCTCGGCGGCGCGGCGGCGGTGACCGCCAGCTTCGCGCACGACCCGCTGGTCGTCACGGCGAGCGACGGATCGAGGCTCGCGGTCGTCGCCAACTCGGCCTTCGTCGACTACGGGTTCGCGGCGACGTGGGACCGATTCCGATTCTCCCTGGACTTCAGCCAGCCCCTGTGGACCAAGGGGGACAGCGGCTCCGTGGGTGGCTATGCCTATTCGGCGCCCGCGCTGGATCTCGGCTCGAATCCCGACACGCTCGGCGACGCGCGCCTCGGCGTCGACGCGCGGCTCTTCGGCGAGGCGGACGGCCCCCTGCGCCTCGGGCTCGGCGCGCAGCTCTACGCGCCGAACAACAGCCGCGATGCCTACGTCACCGACGGGACCTTCCGCGCGATGTTCCGCCTGCTCGGCGCGGGCGATCTCGGGCGCTTCACGTACGCGGGCAGCGTGGGCGTGCACGTGCGTCCGCTCGACGACGCGCCCGTTTGGGGCAGCCCGCGAGGCAGCGAGCTGCTCTTCGCGATCGGCGGCGGCTACCGAGTTCCCCTCGGCGACGCGCGCGCCGGGGACGTCACCATCGGCCCCGAGCTGTTCGGCGCCTCGGCGCTGAAGTCGCTGTTCGGCGCCACGACGACGGCGCTCGAGGGGCTCCTCACCGCGCGCTGGCAACAAGGCGGCGAAGGGGCGCATCTAGGCGTCCGAATCGGCGCCGGGGGGGGCCTGCACCCGGAGTTCGGCGCCCCCGAGTGGCGCACCGTCCTCTCGGTGGAGCTCGTTCAGCCGGGGCGTTGATCGAGGCGCCGCCGAGCACGACCCCCCTCCGACCGCGTGGGCCTGACGCCGTGCCGCGGATCGCTCCCGCGGCTGCACGTCGCGATGAAGACGCGCGGTGGCGGCGACGGAGGAGGTGAGGCCCCGTGGACACGGCGGCGCTCCGACGGCCACCGCGCGGCGCGTTCCAAGGGCCATGCGGGTCCGCGGTCGCGTCGCGCCCGCATGCGCGTACCTTTCGGTCGACGCCGGAATCGAACGATCGACATGCCCACCGACCCCATCACTCCTCTCGGCTCCCCCGAACGCCCCGTCCGCGTCGCCGTCGTCGGCGCCGGGCCGGCGGGCTTCTTCACCGCCGAGGCCCTGCTTCGCCGCGAGGCGCCCGTGTTCGACGTCGACGTGCTCGAGCGGCTGCCGACGCCGTTCGGGTTGGTGCGCGCCGGGGTCGCCCCCGATCACCAGCAGATCAAGAACGTCCACAAGGTCTTCGAGAAGACTGCGGCCCACGATCGCTTCCGCTTCCTCGGCAACGTGCGCGTCGGGCGCGACCTCTCGGTGCGCGAGCTCGCCGCGCACTACGACCAAGTCGTCTTCGCGATCGGCAGCGCGAGCGACCGCCGGCTCGGCATCCCCGGCGAAGAGCTCACCGGCAGCCACGCCGCCACGGCGTTCGTCGGCTGGTACAACACCCACCCGGATTTCGTCGACTTCCCCTTCGAGCTCGGGCACGAGCGCGCCGTCGTCGTCGGCGCCGGCAACGTCGCCATGGACGTGGCGCGCGTGCTGCTCCGCGACGCCGAGGAGCTCGCGGTGACGGACCTCGGCGCCCACGCGCTCGAGGCGCTGCGCAGAAGCCGCGTGCGCGAGGTGGTGCTGCTGGTCCGGCGCGGGCCCGGTCAGGCGGCCTTCGACGTCCGCGAGCTGCGCGACGTCGCCGAGCTGAAGGGGGTGCGCGTCTCGATCGATCGCGCGCAGTTGGAGGCGGAGCGGCCGCGGCTCGACGAGCTCGAGCCGGTCGCGAAGAAGCGCGTCGAGTACATGCTCGAGCTCGCAAACGCCGCGCCGAAGCCCGCCGAGCGCACCTTGCGCCTCGAGTTCCTCGCCTCGCCCGTCGAGCTGCTGGGCGACGAGCGTGGCCACGTCCGCGCGGTGCGCGTCGAGCGCAACCGGCTCGAGCGCACCGCGGCGGGGGAGCTGCGCGCCGTCGGCTCCGGGGACGCCTTCGAGATCGAGGCGGGCGCGGTCTTCCGCTCGGTCGGCTACCGGGGCGCCCCGCTCGACGGAGCGCCCTTCGATCCCCGCGCCGGCGTCATCGACAACCGCGACGGCCGGGTGGTCGACGGGGGCTCGATCGTGACCGGACAGTACGCGGTCGGCTGGTGCCGCCGCGGCGCGACCGGCGTCATCGGCACGAACAAGGCCGACGCGCAGGCGGTCGCCGACCGCATGATCGAGGACGTGCCGCGCCTGCGCCCGGCCGACGAGGCGCGCCGCGCGCGCGCCGCCGTGGACAGGCTGCTTTCTGACCGCGACGTCCGCGTGACGACCTTCGCGGACTGGTCGGCCCTCGACGCGGTCGAGATCGCCTCCGGGCGCGAACGTGGAAAGATCCGAGAAAAGTTCCGGAGCGTCGACGCGATGATGAATCATCTCTTGCGCAGCGTGGGCGGCGTCGGCGCCGAGGACTGAGCCTTCCGAGGTCGAAAAGGGCGTCCTTCGGGGGGCCTGCGAGGGGGAGCGATCGCGGCTCGCTGCCCGAGCCGTGTCCCGGGGCCGGCGCAAAGCCACGTTGACCCCGCCGTGCGGGGCCCGATACCGTGAATTCGTGCCCCCGACCGCTCGCGCACGAAGCTCGCCGAACGCAGCGTCGCCTTCCCATGGCCGGCGCCGTATCGGGGGCCATTGCGCTCGCGACGCGGCGCGCACACTTCGTCGCTGAAGGCCAAAGAGAGAAGGTCCGCACCCCGCCATGAGCACCAAGGTCCTCGTCTTCGAGCACGACGCTGCCTTCGCCTCCGAGCTCAGGCGAGAGCTCTCCCGGCTGGGGTGCCACGTCACGGTCGTCGACGACGGCAACGCCGGGCTCGCGCAGGCGTCGTCCGATCGGCCCGATCTGATCCTGCTGTCGATCGAGCTCCCTCGGATGAACGGCTTCAGCGTCTGCAACAAGCTGAAGAAGGACCCCACGCTCAAGGACGTGCCGCTCGTGATCATGTCGAGCGAGTCGTCTGAAGAGACCTTCGAACAGCACAAGAAGCTCCGCACCCGCGCCGAGGACTACCTCCGCAAGCCGATCGCCTTCGCCGATCTGCTCCGCCATCTGCGCGCCTTCGTACCGAACCTCGGCGAGGGGGCCGGCGCCGAGGAAGAGGGCTCGGACATCGTCATCGACGACGACCTGCAGGTCGACGAGATCGACGACGACGACGCGATGACCCAGGTCGGCCAGATCCCCCCGGGGCTCTTCGCGAAGAAGCCTGCGCAGGGCGCCCCCTCCGCGGCGGCGAGCGCGCGATCCGCCGCGCCGGCAGCCCGCTCCGCCGCGCCGGCGCCGCGACCGCAGCCGAGCCACGCAGGGCCCTCGGCGCTCGACGATTCGGTCGATCTCGACGCGTTCACAGACAACGCCTTCGATCACCTGCTCGAGGGTGCGCCGGCCCCGAGGCGCGCCCCCTCCGTCCGCCCCGCGCCGGCGACCGTG
>JAJXTK010000008.1 GCA_021783935.1 Myxococcales bacterium
GAACCGCTCCCAGTCCGAGGTGATCGTGCCCGCGCGCGCCTCGAGGCCGTCGGAGATCACGAGCAGCGCGTTGAAGGGGAAGAGCGCGGGGATCTCGTTCTTGTAGGTCTGGAGCTGGTTGTACGCGCTGCGGATCGTCGCGTTCTCGTCGGCCGCGTTCTTCAGCTCGATCACCGCGAGCGGCAGGCCGTTCACGAAGACCACGACGTCGGGACGGCGGTTCTTGTCGCCCTCGATCACGGTGTGCTGGTTCACCACCAGCCAGTCGTTCTTGTTCGCGTGCGCGAAGTCGACGAGCCAGACCTTGTCGTGGACGACGCGCCCCTCGCCGTTGCGGAACGAGACGTCGACGCCGTTCACGAGCAGGCCGTGGAAGCGGCGGTTATTTTCGTTCGGGAGGGGGCTCTCTGTGCGCAGCACGGTGCGCACGGCGTCGTCGAGGGCGGCGGCGGGGATCTTGGGGTTGAGCGTGCCGAGCGCGGCGCGCAGGCGGCCGACCAGCACGACGTCGTGGAAGGTCGCGCGCTCCTCGGCGGGCTCGCCGGGCGCGAGGTCGGGGCCGTGCGCGGCGGCGTAGCCGACGGAGGCGAACCACTCGAGCGTCGCCTCCTCGACGTGGGACTCGGTGAAGCTCATGCCAGCCGGTAGCGTAGCCCGAGCGGCTCAGCCTTTGGGGGCCACGCGGAATAGGCGCAAATAACAAGTCCTCACAATTTCGGTGGGTTTCCCCCGCTCGCCGGGTTCTGGCGCCCAGCTCGCGCAAATAACCGAGGCTACTCGGCCAAGACCGTGAACTCCGACGGCTCCGCCAGCCGATGGAGGCGCGTCCCCCGGTGCAGCACGCCGCGGATCTTCACGAAGCGCTGATCGAAGTGCGCGTTTCCCGCGGCGCGGTAGTCGTCGGCGCCAAGCACGACGCGCACGGTGAGCAGCTCGTCGTCGACCTGAAGCTGCAGCTCGACCTCGCCCTCGACGCGCCCATCGGCGCCAGGTTCGCCTGCGAGCGCCACGACCGTCCCGACGAACTGCGCGGGCCTGGGGCCTCGCGACGGGCGGAGGCGCTGGCCCAGCTTCTCGACCTCCTCGAACATGCCGCGCTCGAAGTAGACGGTCGTCGGGACGTCCGCGGGCGGTGCGACGATCGGCGACCACGAGCTTCGGAGGCGCAGATCGGCGCTCTCGTCGGCCGGCATCATCTCGACGAGCGCATCGCAGAGGTTCGCGCTGACGACCGGGCTGCCCTCGTGGGTCTCGAGCACGCGCCCAGGCTCCCCGGCACGGATGGCCGCCGCGAGGTGGGCGGTCGCCCCGAGCAGGTACGTCGTCGCGCGGCGCCCGAAGGGGGCTTCCCCCGAGGTGAGCTGAGAGTCGGTCTGCAGCGGCGTTTCGATCGTCAACACGAAGCTGCCGATCTCCGTCTGGCCGAGCGCGCAGCCCCGAACGAAGCTCTCGGCGTCGGCCAGGCTCATGCGGGGGTGGAACGCACGCGGCTTCTCCACGCTGCACGCGCTGGCGAGGAGCGCCTTTCGAGCGCCGTTGAGGAGCGCCGCACCCGCTAGAAGCCCCACGCTGCCGGCTGCCAGCGCCGGCGCCTCGAGCGCGAACCGAAGGATGTCCTTCCGAGGCTGGAGAAGGTCGCGGAGCACCGATTCGATCGAACGCGTCTCGAACTCGGCGATGCGCCGCGCCACGCTCGCCATCGCCTCGCCGTAGTCGGCGAGCGCGCGGTCCAGCGGGATGTACACCTCGGCCGCCTCGGCGTCGGCCCGACGGAAGATCGCCGCATCGGCACGCCGAGACTGGAAAGACGCCCAACCGCGCGAGCCGAGGTACTCGCGCACGTCCTGGGGGCTCACACTGGCGCCGAGCGACCAGAGCGCGTCGCGTGCGATCGCGGTGCTCATGGCAGGATCTCCTCCTCGCGCGCCACGCGCTCCAGCAGCAGACGCAGCGACACCGGATCGAAGGTCTGGCTCCGCGGGACTTTGATCGTCTCGCTCGTGTCGTTGGTGGTTGCTGCGCGCCCACGAAGGGAGGCCCAGTAGCCGCCGCGGCGCAGGATCAGGCTCTCCTCGTCGCAGTGCAGCCACTGCGTCTCGTCCTCGGGCATCACGAACACGACGAGGATCCGCGGCACCAGGCTCTTCTGAATCAGATCGTCGTAGTTCTTCTTCTTGAGCGCGAACGAGAGCTCGGTCGGGGGTACCGGGTCGAGGACCGTAGCCTTGAGCTGCACGGCGAGCTCGGGCGAGGTACGCGTGGCGTCGGCGACGAGCTGCCCGCGCGCGCAGATCTTGAGGTCGATGCTGTCGCGGTCCTTGCGGATCTCCTCGACCGAGAAGCCGGCACGAGAGGCCACTGCTCGCACGTACGCGAGGCTGAGCTCCTCTTTGATGTCGTTGGTCGTCAGCATGGGCGGGGTCCGGGTGACCGAGGCATCGTAGCGCGCTCGAGGCGGTCTGCGGACGACCTCGTCACGTCGCCGCCTCCACCGCGCGCTCGGCGTCGCGCACGCGCAGCTCGCCGGACATGAGCTTCGGCAGCAGAGCATCGCGAATGCCGGCGAGGGTCCGCGACTCGCGACGTCCCCCTTCGATCCGCGCGTCGATCGGCGCCACGGCGTCGACGAATCGGTGCTGATCCTCCGGTGCGGGTACAGGTACGCGCATGCGCCGCTGATCGCGCAGGCTCACGTAGTCAGCCATGTCGGTCTGGCCCTTCACGCGGTCGACCTGCTCCATGAAGGCGCGTCCCATCATCCAGTGGAACAAGTACAGCGGCTGCAGTCGTCCGCGGTCGACGCTTCGCCAGTAACAGAGCTGGGGCGAGTAGACGACCGGCGAAGCACCTTCGCGCACGAACGCAAACCTTCCGACGGTGCCCTTCGACGTGAACACGACATCACCGGCGCGCGAGATCTTGTCGCCGGCGAACGGCACGCGCGCCGGGAGCAGGCGCTCGGTCTCGGTCGACACGTCACCTCCGACCACGTCACCTGCACGAGCAAACGGAAGCCCCTCCGCGCCGAGTTCCTCGTTCTTCGCGCGGTAGCCGTCGCCGACGACGAGCACGCGTTCGACGACGAGGTCTTCGACGACGCGCTCGGGAGCAGGGAGCTCACCGTCGACGAACCACGACTTGAACAGCGCGTGGGCGATCGCCTCGAGCGTCTCGTTCGTCTTGCGGTTCAACTCGATCTTGTCGTCGAGCGCGCCGAGGATCCTGACGATCACACGCTGCACCTCGATGGGCGGCAGCGGCAGCCTGAAGAGCTTCTGATCCGAGAGACTGACGTAGTCCGCCACCATCGAGCCGTGCGTCTTGACCGCATCGAGGTTCGTCTGGAACTCCGCGTTAGACAGCAGGTAGAAGATGAACCGAGGCTCGAGCCGATCGTGGTCGAGCGATCGCCAGTAGCAGACCTGCGGCGCGAAGACGGCGGGCGGTTGGTCCGCGCGCAGGTAGCCGACGCGGCCCACCGAACCCTTGCTTATGAAGGCCACGTCCCCGGCGCGAGTTATTTTCGTGGCGACGCGGTCCTGAAACTCGGGGAGGACGTGGTCGGACACGTTGGTCTCGATCTCGCCGTGGTCGCCGATGTCCCCGCCGCGGACGAACGGAATGCCATTGGGCCCAAGTTCGCGGTTCGTCACGCGATAGCCGTCGTTTAGGGCCAGCACGCCCCCGGACACGAGGTCACCGACGCGGATCAGCGGCCACATCATCCGTCCGTTGCGGGCAGGCGACCGAGCGACGTGAGGTTCTGCTCGATCTCGCGCTCGAGCCGCCGCCCCTCCACGAACTGCTCGCGTAGCTGCGCGGTCAGCCGCTTCATCTTGTCCTCGAACGGCTCGTCGTCCTCCTCGGCGTCCTCGGCGCCGACGTATCGGCCCGGCGTGAGCACGAACCCGTGGCTCGCGATCTCCTCGCGCGTCGCGCTCTTGCAGAAGCCGGCCACGTCCTCGTACTTCCCGGCGTCCTTCTCGCCGCGCCACGCGTGGTACGTGCGCGCGATGCGCGCGACGTCGTCGTCGGTGAGCTCGCGGTGCGTGCGGTCGGTCATCGTGCCGAGCTTGCGCGCGTCGATGAACAGGACCTCGCCGCGCCGATCGCGAAGCTTCTGGTTCTTCTTCTCGCGCGCGAGGAACCAGAGGCAGGCGGGGATCTGCGTCGTGTAGAAGAGCTGCCCGGGCAGGGCGACCATGCAGTCGACGAGGTCGGCCTCGACGATCGCCTTGCGCATCTCCCCTTCGCCCGACTGCGACGACGACATCGAGCCGTTGGCGAGCACGAAGCCCGCGAAGCCGCGCGGGCCCAGGTGATGGACGATGTGCTGGATCCACGCGTAGTTCGCGTTGCCGGTGGGCGGCACGCCGTGCTGCCAGCGCACGTCTTCGCGCAGGCGATCGCCGCCCCAGTCGCTGACGTTGAAGGGCGGGTTCGCGAGGATGTAGTCGGCCTTCAGGTCCTTGTGCACGTCGTTGTGGAACGAGTCGGCGTGCCCGGGGCCGAGGTTCCCCTCGATGCCGCGGATCGCGAGGTTCATCTTGCAGAGGCGCCACGTCGTCGGGTTCGACTCCTGGCCGTAGACGCTGATGTCGCCGAGCCGGCCGCCATGGGCGAGCACGAACTTCTCGCTCTGCACGAACATGCCGCCCGAGCCGCAGCACGGGTCGTACACGCGCCCCTTGAACGGCTCGATCATCTCGACGAGCAGCGCGACGACGCAGCGGGGCGTGTAGAACTCGCCGCCGAGCTTGCCCTCCGCGCTTGCGAAGCGGCTCAGGAAGTACTCGTAGACGCGGCCGATGATGTCCTTCGAGCGGCTCTCGGCGTCACCGAGGCCGATGCCGCTCACGAGATCGACGAGCTCGCCGAGGCGCGTCTTGTCGAGCGAGGGGCGCCCGTAGTCCTTCGGTAGCACGCCCTTGAGCGTCGGGTTGGCCTTCTCGACCGCCTCCATGGCGTCGTCGATCAGCTTGCCGATCGTCGGCTGGCGCGCGCTCGCTTGCAGCTTCGACCAGCGCGCGTCGCGCGGCACCCAGAAGACGTTGTCGGCGGCGTACTCGTCGCGGTCCTCGGTGATCGATTTGCGCTGGGCCGAGTCCTTGATGAACAGCTCGCTCTTCGGATCGCGGGCGGCGGTGAGCAGGTATTCGCGTCGCTCCTCCCACGCGTCGGAGATGTACTTCAAGAAGACGAGGCCGAGGACGACGTGCTTGTACTCGGCGGCGTCCATGTGGCCGCGCAGCTTGTCGGCGGTTTCCCAGAGCTTCGTCTCGAAGCCGAGGGCGCCGGAGGTCGCGGTGGACGCGCCGTTGGCGGCGGGGGCGTCGGGCTTCTGCTTCTTCTTCGCGGCCATGTCGGGGCGATCTTGTACTACGGCGGCGCGGGCGTGGAGCGTCGACGCTCCGTGCCGCAGGGCGGCGGACATTGTCGTGCCTCGACAAGCACGGGTCGCTGCTTACACCTGACTCGATCGCTTGAGCGCGCGGGGGGCTTCCCGTCGATGCCGCAGCGACGAGGGGCCGTGCCGATGAAGAATTTGAAGCGAGTGACCGGGCGCGCGGTGACGATCCCGCTGCCGACCGACGCGCGGGGCTACCGTGGGCACCAGTGCCCGTCGGCCGCATGCCGCGGGTACTTCAAGGTGAAGCCGGGCACCGGGCTGAGCGGCACGTCTCATTGCATCTGCCCCTACTGCGGGCACAAGGCGGACGTGCACGACTTCCTCACGCCCGATCAGCAGAAGTTCGTGCGCTCGTACGGCAAGAGGATGGTTGCCGACGCCTTCCACAGGGATCTCAAGGACATGTTCGACGGCCGTCGTTACGGCGGCGGCTTGTTCAACGTGACGGTGTCGGTGAAGGCCGGGCAACGCGAGCCGCTACACCGGTACGACGAGAAGGATCTCGAAACCGACGTGACGTGCGAGGCGTGCACGTTGGACTACGCCGTCTTCGGTGCGTTCGCCTTCTGCCCCGACTGCGGCGAGCACAACTCGCTCGCGATTCTCGAGAAGAGCTTCACGGTCATCGAGAAGACGCTCGCGATCGCCTCGAACCAGGAGATCGATCTCGCCACGCACTGGATTGGCAACTGCCTCGAGGACGCCGTCTCGGCGTTCGACGGCTTCGGCCGCGAGGTGTGCCGGCGCGCGGCACCGCGTGCGTCCTCGCCCGAGCAGGCCGAGAAGATCTCGTTCCAGAACGTCGTCGCCGCCGAGAGGAAGCTCGGCGACCTATTCGGCGTGTCGATGGCCACGGCGATCTCCCCCGACGAGTGGAAGACCGCGTGCGCCGCGTTCCAGAAGCGTCACCTGCTCGCGCACTCGATGGGCGTCATCGATGAGAAGTACATCGCCGCGACCGGTGAGCCCGCGAGCATGAAGGGGCGGAAGGTGCGCATCTCGGCGGACGAGGTCGCCGCGCTCGTTGCGATCCTGCGGACGCTGGCATCGACGCTGCGGAGTCGCGTCGTCTGATGCGAACCTGGCGCCGCCTCGGCATTCAGTTTCGCGGTCTCGAGGCACCACCCGAGCTGGTCGTCTTCGCCAATCGTACGCTCCGCAGAGATCCGCCGCTGCCGCTGCTCGACGACCGCGGCGCGCCTGCCTTCCTACAGGTGCTAGACGAGCAGCTCACGACGTACCACGCGAGCGGCGATCTTCTCCTGCCCGACCTGCGCGAAGCGGAGTCCGTCACCGTGCTCTCCGACTACGGCGGCGAGCACAAGGAGGCGCAGTACCGAACCTACTCGTTCTTGTTCACCGCGAGCGACTTCGTTCTTCCGCTGCTCGAAGGGGTTCGCGAGATTCGCGAGCGTCACCGACTCGAGATCGAGATCGCGTTCAAGGAGCGCCGCTTCGGACCACTTCGTCGTGCCCTGCCGGAGATCCTCAACCTCGTGGACCGAACGCCGGGGCTGCTCTTCACCTTAGCCGTCGATCGCAAGGTGACGTCGATCATCGACCGAAACAGTCGCGAGGGCGCGCGCCGCGTCGCCGAGGCGTTCGCGGAACTCGGAGTCGCCGAATGGGATCGCGACCGGTACGAGAAGGTCGCGAGAATCCTTCACTGCTGCACCTACTTCTTGGGGCTCCTCGGGCGCGATGGTCACCGCGTCTTCTGGATGACCGACCACGATGCGATCGCCGCCGGCGAGCGCCAGCAGCAGGCTCTACTCGCCCTTCTCGCCAAAATGGCCGGCCAGTACGGCCCGCGCCGGTTCGATCGTTTCGGCTTCACGCCTCCATTCCTCGCTCGGGCTGATCGGCCCCTCGCCGCCGACGTGAGCGAGCTGCTCGCCGCGGCCGATCTCGCCGCCGGCGCCATCTGTGAACTGCTCGGCGACTATGACGCGGCTGGTGAGCTGCGGATCTCCGAACGGAGCGAGTCAATCGCGCGGTGGCTTGCGCGGCCAACGCTGATGCAGAAGCTCGTCGTTCGTATCACGCCGCCGCGCCCAGGCGCGCCGAAGGACTCGATCTGGTCCGAGATCGTCCAGCTCCGACTCGCCGGCCCCGAGCCAGGCGCGATGATCATTCCGCTCATTCGCTCGCGCCCATGACCGAACAGGGACGCGCCGCTGGCGCGGGCTTCTTCGACGGCGGGACCGTCCTCGCTCGTCGTCGTCGCGATCC
Organism: Myxococcales bacterium; assembly: GCA_021783935.1. Taxonomy (GTDB): domain Bacteria; phylum Myxococcota_A; class Polyangia; order Polyangiales; family JADJMO01; genus CAIXWQ01. Next base: position 7,643 of record JAJXTK010000008.1, read on the forward strand.
GGCATGCGTGGCTACTGCTCGAGCCACCGGCCGATCGTCCGCTGCGCCTTCGCCCCGAACGTCCGCCGGAAGTACGCGTCGGCGCCCGCAACGACCAGGGCGCGATGAGGGTCGCGCTCCGCGTTGGGCGCTCGCGTGAGCAACCGGCGCGCGTCGATACGCGCAGCCTCGACGAGTTTCGGGAACACAGCCTCGCGCTGGTACGTCGACTTCCCCGGCACGTTCACGCTGGTCAGCAGGTGCGCGACGACCGCGTCCTCGTCGGACGGCCACGGCACGTCCCTCGCAAGCTCGCCGAGCAGCCAGTTGGCGTCGATCTCGGGATGGTCCGCCAGCAGCGGCGGGAGGGCATCGAGCACCGCGTCCCACCACGCCACGCGTGCCGCGGGATCGTCGCGCACGCAGCAGTCGCGGACCGCGAAGCCGATCTCCATCACCGGGACCGTCACGTTCCGCCACAGGGCGCGGACGACGACGGGCACCTTCTTGGGCGTGCGGCCGGCCGTCTTGTGGTGGTAGCAGCGCCCCGGCTCGGTGCTGCTGCGCGAGGGCTGCCAGATCAACGAGTGCATCGTCTACCTCACCTTCGGCGTCGGTGGCGTGAAGAGCTGGATGACCTTGGCGAGCGCCCCTCTACGAGTTCCCGGTCTTCTTACCGCGCAGCTTCGCCCACAGCTCCGGCTGCTGCTCCGCGAAGAGCCGCTCGAGCACGGGCAACGCCGAGTCGCGCTTCACGACGCGGCCGGCGAAGCTGGTCGAGCCGATCGTCCCGGTCGTGAGATCGAGGTCGACGACGACCGGCACGATGCAGTGATCGCCCCGGCTGTTCGACGGCGTGTGCATGACGCCGTGGCGCCAGCCGAGGTCCCAGACCGAATAGAAGTACCCGTCGAGAGAGGAGAGGCCCAGGTCCTCGAGATGGTTGAAGAAGACGACCTGCTCGGTGAGGGCGCGTTCGAGGAGCTTCTCCAGATCGACGGCGCCGAGAGCGGCTGCAGGGAAGAGGATCTGCCCGGCCTTGGTGAAGCGCACGCCCCGGGCGCGGAAGTGGGCCTTCACCTGCCCGAGGCCGATCTTCAAGTCCTCGCGGCTGACGTAGTCCTGGCGCTCGGGGTCGAGCATGTACGCTCGGCAGTTGGCCGCGGCGATCGTCATTGCGAGCGACTGCAGGTCCACGGCCGGCATGCGCCGGTGCAGGCGCTCCGGGTCGAACGGGATCACGTTGTTCGTGGGCTTCATCTTCTTCTTCTTCGACACGACGTTCCTCGGTGCTTCGGGTTTGCGGTTTCGGATCGCGCCTCGGGTTCTTGGACCAGGCGGCGGGAAGACGCGTGCGCAGGTGCGCACCTCGACGAGCGCGTCAGCGGTCGGGCGGGGGACGCGATCGCGGGGCTCGGCACCCTGCCGATCGCGCATGTCGTGAGGCGACGCTCGCTCGGCAACCGCAGCGGGCGCATGCGCTACGCATCGCGACCGCCGTGCGGCGTCGCCGGCTCTGGCTCGAGCCGCATGAGCGACTCGAGCGCGACGATCGCCCCGTCGTTGTCGCCCTCGTTCACGAGGTCATCGATGACCCCTCGCAGGAGGCTCACGAGCTGCTGGCGGGCCGTCGGCGTCGCCGGCGTCGGCCCCCCGCGCACAACCGCGCCCGCCAGCCACGCCATGACCAGCTCGGTATTGGCCGGGTCCGCCGGGTCGAGTCGCAGCAACCGACGCGCCCGCGGGCTTGGTGCGGCCCTTGGTGCGGCTTGGTGCAAACCCCCGCCGTCGTGGTTGATGCTGCCGCTCGGTGCCGCCTCGAGATCGTCCGATCCCCCGGCGATCTTCCGCTCCGTGCCGCTCGGTGCCGCGTCCTGCCCTTGTTTTTCAGCACTTCCCAAGCTGAGGGTCGCGGGTTCGAGCCCCGTTTCCCGCTCTAGAAAAGGCAGTGTGAAACGAAACGGCCGTTGGGCAATCGTCCAGCGGCCGTGACGTTTCCGCCGATCTATCGTCACTGAACGCCGGCAGCGCGGCGGCCGGAATGCGCTTCGAGGCGTCGGTCGTCCTCAGGTACCGCGCGTGCACCGTGGGATCGCTGTGCGACGTCAAGCGCATGGCGGTCTGCGCGTTGATCCCAGCGTTGGCCAGGGCGCCAGCGAACGCGTTCACCGTCGAGTAGTGCTCGCCCATCTCCTGCGTGAGGTGGCCGCTGATGCTGCGGGCCACGATGTCCTCGACCTGCGCCGCGCGCCGCAGGTCGTTGAAGGTCCGCCGCATCGCCCGCTGCGAGATCTTCTTCTCGAGCCCCAGCGCCGCCGCCGTCCGGGCGAAGGGCTTGCCGAGCGCGGTCGCCGCGCGGAAGCCCCCCGTGGTCGACGGGAAGAGGAGGTCCGAGTCCTGCTGCTCGGGCGTGCGGAGCTGCGTCTCGAGCGCCTGTCGATCGGCGCGGACGGCCGAAACCGGACGCTGCTCTCGCCGTTCCGCAGCAAGACCAGCCGCAACCAGCCGAGCAACTCGGAGTTCATCTTCGGCCCGGCCACCTGGATCCGCGGCTTCATCCGCCCGGATCCCGGCTACGGGCTCGCGTACCTCGCCTTCGCGAAGCAGGCTCGGGCTGCGCCACCCAATGCCACAAAGCAAAGTCACGAGGCGGTGCGCGAACGATACAAGTCGTGCGGCCTCGGCGTGCTGTTCGGGATGGAGGACGTGGTGCCCCGCGATCGGGGCGAGCGCCATCTGCCCCTGGTGCGGCACCGCGGCCCAGGTCTTCACGTCGACGATCGGCAAGTCGCGGTGGTCGCCGTCGCGCTCGTGGGCGCGCACGATGCGCTCGGCGGCCTCGTCGAAGCCGAGCTCCACGTCGTTTCAGCGCGAGGGCATGTCGGGCGCGACGCGTAGGGGCGTCGGCAGGGAACGGCCGATCACGGCCGCCCCGTTGGCGGGTGCCGTCAGCCGTCGTGACGACCATGCCTTCGGGCGGCCTCGCAGCCTCCTTGAGCCAGTCGACGGCATCCTCGACGCGTGGCCCGAGACGCCGCCGGCCGCGCGCCCAGAGCGCGAGCAGGGCGTCGACGAGTAGGTCTACTTCGACGGCCAGAGGGCCTCCTGGACCACCCCGATCAGCACGGCGGCAGCGGCGCCGGCGAGCCCCTTCCGCACGGCATCATTGTTGATCACGCGCGAGATGTACGAAGGCGAGTCGTTGTCGGGCGAGGCGAGCGTCACGTTGCTCTGCATGTAGGACTCCATGTGAAGCACGAGCGTCCGCCCAGCGGGTGACGCGAACGGTGATCGGCCGGGACGAGCTCGTCGTCGCGACCGTTGATGGTGATCAGCCCCGGTGGACGGCGCGCGCGATTGCGGCGCTCGCGGTCAGGACGATGCCGCCGATCTCGAGCAGGATGATGGGCATGGGGATCTCCGCGGGAGGCCGAAGGACCTCCTCGGGGTTCTTGTCCCGCGGATCCGAGGTTGCTTGCGTCCGTGCTCCAACACAGCGGGCGCGGCGCACGCCGCTGCATTTTCGCTAGCCCTGCGCCAGCGTCGCGAACCGCTCGAACAGCGCCGCGGGCATCGGGTACTCGAGCCGCCACACGATCCCGATCGGTCGATCGCCGTCGTGCGACCGGTAGCGCACCGGCCCAAGGTACGCGTACGCGTCGTCGTCCGTCTCTCGCACGAAGAGGTGGAAGCTCCAGCCGTTCGTCGCGCTGTCGAGGTAGCGCCGACCGCTGGGGCGATCGACCGACGCCGCGCCCTGCGTCTCCCAGTGGAAGGAGTTCGGGCTGATGGCGTAGTCGCGGTAGCGCGTCGACGGCGAGAAGCTCTTCGCCGACTTGTCGAGCGTGACCAGCAGGATCTCGCGGCGCTCGTCCTCGAGCTTCAAGATCCCCGACTGCGGGGTCATGCGCTTGTCGCCTGGTGAGATAAAGCCGATCGCGGCGACGATCTCGCGCCTCTCGTAGCGTCGATGCAGGGCGAGGGGCCAGTCGTCGACGGGGCGTTGATCGGCGGCGAGGGCGATCCGATCCTCGAGCACGCCGACGAGCGCGCGCAGCTCGTCGCGGGCGGCCGGGTGCCGCGCGAAGTGGCGCGCGGTGTCCTCCGCCACGCGCAGCACGCCTCCGCGGTGCTCGGTCTGGAAGTCGAGCATGTGCAGGCAGCGGCGCTGGTATGCGGTCAGCGCGAAGGGCTCGTCGCCCGCCGCGGCCTCGATCGCCTCGCGCCAGGCGCGCAGCCGCTCGGGATCGTCGACGTGCCGCAGCCAGCCGACCCGTCTCGCGAGCTGCGCCTCGTCGCCGTCGTTCGCCGGTCTGAGCTCGGCCTCGGCCTGCAGCGCGGTCCAGCTCCCGTCGGCGCGATAGATGTCGTCGAGCTCGCGGCCCGTTGCGTCGAGGAACTCGCCCAAGGTCGGGGCGCGCTCCTTCGACAGCTCGCGCAAATCCTCGACCAGCCGCCCCTTCAGGCTCGCCCGCAGGCTCGCGAGCACGCTCTGGCGCGCCACGGCATCGAGCTGCAGGACGCAGCCGCTCGGAAGGTACGGGAACCCCTCCTCGACGTCCTTGCGCAGCCGGGCGCGCGGCGCGCCGGTCAGCGCCGGCAAGAGCGCGTCGAAGCGGAACTCGCTCCGATGCTGGCCGATGAAGTCCAGCACGAGGCAGCTCGACTTCCCCTCGGCGAGGCGGAGCCCGCGGCCGATCTGCTGGACGAAGATGGTCGCGCTCGACGTCGGGCGGAGCAATAGCAGCGTGTCGACGAACGGAAGATCGACCCCCTCGTTATAGAGATCGCACGTGCAGAGCACGTTGACCTCGCGCTCGCGCAAGCGGCGGGGCGCGTCCGCCCGAACCCTTGCGTCGGTGTCGCCGTGCACCGCAAGCGCCGGAATGCCGCGCACGTTCAGGGCACGCGCCATGTACTCCGCGTGCGCGACCGACACGCAGAACGCGAGCGCCCGCACGCGCCGAGGATCGAGCACGCGACGGCGGAGTTGCTGGACGATGAGATCGACGCGCGCCTCGTTGCCGGTGTAGAGGTTCGAGAGGTCCTCCTGCGCGTAGCCGGCGCGGCTCCACCGCAGCTTCTCGAGGCTCGTCCCGTCGCTCACGCCGAAGTACTCGAAGGGCACGAGGAGCTGCCGATCGAGCGCGTGCCAGAGCCGCAGCTCGGCGGCGATGTGCCCGTCGAAGTCGTCGAGAAGCGATTGGCCGTCCGCGCGCTCCGGCGTCGCCGTCAACCCGAGCAGCACGTCGGGACGGACGATGGGGACGATCTTCCGGTACGACTCCGCGGGGGCGTGATGGCACTCGTCGACGACGACGAAGCGGAAGTGCTCGACGCCAAGCCGATCGACGAGCGCGGGCGCGGCCGTCTGGATCGTGGCGAACACGTGCTCCCAGCGCGTCGGCGTCGCGCCGTCGGTCCACAGCTCGCCGAAGGCCGCGTCCGATAGCACGCTCCGAAACGTCGCGAGCGCCTGCTCGAGCAGCTCGCGCCGGTGCGCCAGGAACAACAGACGCGGCCGCACGCCGCCTGCGTTCGAGACGCGGAGGTAATCGAAGGCGGCGATGACGGTCTTGCCGGTGCCCGTCGCCGCGACCAGCAGGTTGCGCGAGCGGCCGTGGAGCGCGCGCTCGGCGTCGAGTCGATCGAGGATCGCCTCCTGGAAGGGGAAGGGACGTAGTGCGAAGAGCACGCTCGGCGCCGCGCCGTTCGGGCCGCCGCGCTCCGCGCCGAGGGCGTCTTGCAGTCGCCTTCGCTCCTCGGGCGTGCGCCGGAAGGCCTCGAACTCCCGGTCTGCCCAGAGCGACTCGAAGGTCCCCGCGATCTTGTCGATCACGTCCGGGAGATCCGCGGCGGTGAGCTTCACCATCCACTCGTGGCCCGATCCCAGCGCCGTGCTCGTGAGGTTCGCCGAGCCGACGTACGCGGTGTGGAAGCCGCTCTTGCGCCGGAAGAGCCACGCCTTCGCGTGCAGGCGGGTGCGGCGGACGTCGTACGAGATCCGCACCTCGCTCCCGGGCATCGCGGCGAGCGCCTCCACCGCCGCGACCTCGGTCGTGCCAGTGAAGGTCGTCGTCAACACGCGCAGCCGACCGCCGGCCCTCGAGAACTCGTCGAGGCCGTCACGCAAGGCGCGGATGCCGCCGATGGTGATGAACGCAACCAGCACGTCGACCTCGTCCGCCGACGCCAGCTCGCGGGCGAGCTCTTGACCGATCGCGGGCTCTTTGGGCCCCCTCGTGAGGAGCGTCGTGGTCGAGAGCTTCGTCTCGGGTGGCGCGAGCCTCCGGACGCCGATCCGCTCGAGCTGCTCGGCTCGTGCGGGCTGTTCTGGCGGCCCGGGCGCGGGAGAGACTCGGTCCGCGGAGAGATCGACCTTGGCCAGCCGCGACAGGTGGTCGAGCACCTCGTTCGCGAGACGAAGCTGGCCCTCCTGGCGCTCGTCGCTCGGGATCGCCAGCAGGGCGCGCTCGAACTGGCGGGCGAGGTGACGCGCGAGCAGCACGTGCGCGTCGGCGGGATCGAGCTGCACGAGTCGCGGCTGGTTGGCGCCGGCGAGGGCTCGGCGGAGCGCGTCGGTCACGAGCTGCTCGTAGAGACCGTCGGCGAGCGCGGGCGCCGGACTGCCGTCCGAGCTCGGTGTCGCGGCGGCGCGCTTCGGGGGAGCCATCGGTCGCGCTACCGCGTGAACTCGACGAAGAAGACCTCGTCGACGTCGAACGTCTGCTTGGGCCGCAGGCCCAGCGAGGCGCGCTCGAACATCGTGATCAGCTTGTCGGCGTCGACGAGCTCGATCGGCGGCGCGCCGTCCCGTGTCGCCTCCTTGCGAGCGTCGGTGGTGAACGTGCCCGTCGTGAGGATCAGGCCCTTGTCCGCACGCCCCTGCATCGCCCCGCGGAAGTCGCGCACCTGGCTCGGCGTCACGGGCTTGTTGTCGCCGTATCGCTTGCACTGGAAGAGCACGCGGAACGTCACGAGCGGGTTGATCTCGAGCACGCCGTGCCCGTCGATCCCGCCGTCGCCCGATTTGCCGGTCACGACGACCTGCTGGAAGCCGCTCTCGCGGAGCAGGCGCTGGCAGATCCGCTCGAAGCCGGCCGGAGGCAACGACCGCAAGATGGCCAGCAGGCGTGCGCGGTAGCCCTCCTCCTCGGCGGGCTCCTCCTCCCCAGCGCCCACCTCGAGGCCGACGTCGTGATCTTCGCTCTCTGCCTTCTCCGTCGCCTTGCGCGGGAACTGCGACTGGACCGATTTGAACATCGCGAACACCGCGTCGGCGTCGTCCAGCTTCGCCTTTCGCCCTGGTTCCGTGAGGGCCCAGACGCCGCGCTGCGAGGCATCGAGGAGGCCGGCCTTCGCGAGGTAGAAGCGAGCCCAGGCGATCTGGTTGCGCACTCGCGACTGGCCGTTTGACGTCGTCTCCTCTTGCTCGCGCTCGGAGACCCGCAGCCGCTCGATCACGCGATCGGTGACCTCGCCGGGCGCGCCCGAGTTCCCCAGCTCGCGGAGCGTCGACACAATCGGCGACACGTAGCGCAGGAAGTACGGGCCCTTCGTCTTCTTCGCGGCCATTCGATCCGCATCGTCGCACAGGCGTCGACTTCCGTGGCTCACCACGGAGGTTCGAGGGCGTCCGCTTAGCCTCGGCGCCCCGTTCTACAACTTCGCCGTGCCGAAGCCGCGCGACATCTACGGGACGAAGCCGCCGGAGGAGCTGCCGGCGTACCCGCTCGTGCACGCCGCCAGGATCGTGCGGCTCTCGCCGTCGACGCTCCGGCTCTGGGCCGCCGGCGACGGCGTGCGCGAGGCCCTCTTCCGCCCCGCGTCGCGCGCCCCGCTCACGCTCTCGTTCTCGAACCTCGTCGAGTCGTTCGTGCTCGCGTCGATGCGGCGCGTGCACGGCATCTCGATGCAGAAGGTCCGCAAGGCGCTCCGGTACCTCGGCAAGGAACTCGGTTACGACCGGCCGGTGATCCACGCCGGCTTCCGCACCGACGGCGTCGGCCTCTTCGTGCAGCAGGCCGATCGCATCCTCGAGGTCTCGCGCGATGGACAGGCCGTCTTGCGCGAGGTGCTCGACGCGAGCCTCCAGCGCATCGAATGGGAGGGGGATCTCGCCGCGCGCCTCTACCCGTGGGTCCGAACCAGCGACGACTTCGCGCAGCCGCTCACCGTCGTCGTCGATCCGCGGCGCGGCTTCGGTCAGCCCGTGATCGCCGGCACCGGGATCGAGACGCGCGTCGTGGTCGGCCGCTACCGCGCCGGCGAAGGGGCGAGCGCGCTCGCCGAGGACTACGGGATCGAGCTCGAGCGGATCGAGGACGCGATCCGGTACGAGTCGCGTGAAGCTGCGTGAGCCGTTCACCTTCTTCGTCGCTCGCTCGCTCGGGCGAGGGCTCGTTGTCGCAGCGCTACGCGAGGCCGGCGTCACCGTCCACGCGCACGACGATCACTTCGCGCAGGACACGCCCGACGCCGAATGGCTGGTGAAGGTCGGCGCCCGCGGGTAGGTAGTGCTCACCAAGGACGAGAACATCCTCGCCAACGAGATCGAGCGCGACGCGCTCGTCGGCGCCAACGTCGCCTGCTTCATGCTCGGCCGCGGCGACCTGACCGCCGCCGTGATGGGGGAGACCTTCGCGCGGGCTCTGCCGGTGATCTTGCGGGCCCTGCGACGCTTCCACGTCCTGATCGCCGCCAGCGTGAACCGCAACGGCGGCGTGCGCGTGCTCCTCGCCGACGGGAACCTCCAGGACCCGCCGAGGGAGCTCGAGCAGGATCCGATCCGATGCGCGCGTCGTTTCTCGATCGATTCTCGCGCCCGACACGACCTGTGCGCGCTCTTCTTCCCCTTCGTCCCTCCCCACCACCCTCCTCACCGGCCCGTCACGCCTCGTCACGGCCCGGCCCGGCCGCTCTAGTCTTGCCGACCTCGAAGCCGCCGCCTCGCGCCCCACGGAGCGACACGACGGAGGCTCGCACCGAGCCGACGCGCCGCCCGGTGTCCGCGTGTGCTCCGCGTCCATCGCACGAGGGCGATCTCATCCGCTCCGCTGATGGCCCATCCCCACATCTGATTCGACGCGCTGATGGGCGAGCGCATGCTCCAGGGCGAGCGTCGCCCCGACGCGACGCCGCTCGCGAGGCCATCATGGACGCATCCACGGAGTCTCCAACCCCCGCCCCGGCGCCGCGCCCGACCGTCGCGTGGGCGCCGCTCGGCGCGCTGTTCGGGGTCGTCTGCGCCGCCGCGATCTGGCTCTGGGCGCCGATCGGGGTGTCGACGACCTACCCGCGCCTGGTCGGCGCGCTGCTTCGACCGCTCTCTGCCGGCTACGTCGCCGGGCACCCGATGCTGGTGCAGATCGGGTCGGTGGTCAGCCCCGAGAGCGTGCTGGTCGTCGGGCTCTTGCTCGGCGGCCTCGTCGCCTCGCGCCTCTGGCCGCGGCGCGCAGACGCGGAGCCGGTGCACCGGGCGGCCGAGGGGCCCACTCGACGCGCCCTGCACGCCTTCGTCGGCGGCTTCCTGATCATCTTCGGCGCGCGCCTCGCCGGCGGCTGCACCAGCGGGCACATCCTCTCGGGGATCATCCAGCTGTCGCTCAGCGGCTTCGTCTTCGCGTTCGGCGTGTTCGGCGCGGGGATCATCACGGCGCGCCTGCTCGCGCGGCGCAGCGGGGCACGCCCGCTCGAGCAGGAGCGGTCGTGAGCGCGTACCTCGTCGCGCTCGTCGCCGGGGTCGCGATGGGCGCGCTCATCTACGCTGCGCGCGCCTCCGAGCCCGCGCAGATCGCCCGCATGCTCCGGCTCGAGGATCTCTCGGTCCTCAAGTTCATGCTCACGACGATCGCGGTCGGCACGGTGCTCGTCTACGCGCTCAGCCTCGCGACGCCGGTGCACTTCGCGATCAAGCCCGCCTACCTGGTCGGCGTCCTGGTCGGCGGCGGCATCTTCGGCGTCGGCTTCGCGCTCGGCGGCTATTGCCCAGGGACGTGCGTGGTCGGCGCGGGCGCCGGCCGGCGCGACGCGCTCTTCGCGGTGCTCGGCGGGCTTGTGGGCGCGCTCGTCTTCACGCTCGTCTATCGCCCGCTCGTCGTGCCGCTGATGCGCCCCCTGCAGCTCGGCAAGGTGACGCTCGCTTCGCTGCTCCACGCGCCGGGGTGGCTCGTCGCGTTCGCGCTCGCCGTCGTGCTCGGCGCGGCGATCGTCGGGCTGCCGACCGTTCGGGGCGCTCGGCGCGGGGGCTCGCCGACCTGAGCGAGCCGGGGCCCGGCCGGATCGGCGCGGTTGGTCCGTCGCGCCGCCGGCGCGCGCGCCTGCCTTGACGGCGCCGAGGACGCGCGCGATTCGAGATCGATGCGTCTGCTCCGACTCGTGCAGAGGACCCCCTCGATCGCCCTGATGGCGCTCCTTCCGCTCGCGTGCGCGGGCTCCGACAAGGCGATCTCATCGCCGCGGCCCGCCGCCGCGAGCGCGTCGATCGCCCCCTCGACCCCCCCCGAGCCCCTCGCCGACGAGCCCGCGCCGCCGAAGGGCAAGCTCCCGAAGGGGGTGCGACCGCTCGCCGAGCGCGTGACGCTGGAGGTCACGCCCAAGAGCGATCGCGTGGCGGGGAGCGTCGAGATCGACGTCGACCTCGCCCAGCGCCGCTCGGTCGTGTGGCTGCACGGGCGCGACCTGCACGCGACGGCCGCGCGCGTGACGCCGGCGGACGGCGCGATCGTCGAGGCGCGCTACGAGCAGGCGCTCGACGACGGCGTCGTCGCGCTGCGGCTCGCGAGGCCGGTGCGAGGGCGCGCGACCATCCACATCGACTTCGACGCCGGCTGGTCGACCTCCGGCGAGGGGCTCTACCGCGTCGAGCAGGCCGGCGACGCGTACGCCTTCACGCAGTTCGAAGCGATCTCGGCGCGCCGCGCGTTTCCGTGCTTCGACGAGCCCGCCTTCAAGATCCCGTGGACGCTCACGCTCTCGGTGCCGTCGGGCGATCGCGCCATCGCCAACGCCCCGGAGGCGAGCCGCACCGTCGAGGGGGCGCGCACGCGCGTCACCTTCGCCGAGACCAAGCCGCTGCCTTCGTATCTGGTGGCCTTCGCGGTCGGGCCCTTCGACGTCGTCGAGGCGCCGGCCATCGCGCCCGACGAGGTGCGCGGCACGCCGCTGCCGTTCCGCGGCGTCGCCGCCCGCGGGCGCGGCAAGGACCTCGCCTTCGCGCTCGCAGGCACGCCGGAGATCGTGCGCGCGCTCGAGAAGTACACCGGCATCGCCTACCCGTACCCGAAGCTCGACGTCATCGCGGTGCCCGAGAAGCGCGGCGCCATGGAGAACCCCGGCGCCGTCACCTTCGGCGAGTGGCTCTTGCTCGTCGACGCGGCGAGCGCGCCGATCGATCAGCGCCGCGCGTTCCGTGGCGTCATGGCGCACGAGCTCGCGCACCAGTGGTTCGGCGATCTGGTCACCATGCCGTGGTGGGACGACATCTGGCTCAACGAGGCGTTCGCGACGTGGATGTCTCGCAAGGTCGTCGCGTCGATCGCGCCCGCCGACGAGCCGTGGCTCGAGGCGCTGTCGACGACGGCCGAGGCGATGGAGGTCGACGGCCTCACGAGCGCACGCCGGATTCGCCAGCCGATCGAGAGCGACGACGACATCGTCAACGCCTTCGACGACATCACCTACGTCAAGGGGGCGCAGGTGCTGGCCATGTTCGAGCGGTGGGTCGGCGAGGAGCCGTTTCAGCGCGGCGTCCACGCCTACCTGGCGTCGCACGCGCACGCGAGCGCCACGACCGACGATCTGCTCGCCGCGCTCGGCGAGGCGGCCCGGCGCGACGTCGCGACGCCGTTCAAGACGTTCCTCGATCAGCCGGGCGTTCCGTGGGTCGAGACGAGCCTCGAGTGCAAGCCCTCCGGCAAGGCGATCCTCTCGCTCGCGCAGTCGCGCTACCTGCCGCTCGGATCGACCGGCGACGCGAAGAGCCCGTGGCAGATCCCGGTCTGCGCGCGCGTCGCGATCGCGCCGAGCGCGGGCAAGCGCGCGGAGCCCGCGCTGCGCGACGACTGCACGCTGCTCACCGACGCGCGCGGCGAGCTCGCGATCGAGACGGCGCGCTGCCCCGCGTGGGTGCTGCCCAACGACGACGGCGCCGGCTACTTCCACGCCGGCGTGTCGGGCGCCGATCGCAAGGCGCTGCTCGCCGATCTCGGGCACCTTCGCGCGAGCGACCGGATGGTGTTCGCCGACGGGGTGCGCGCCGCGTTCGATCGCGGGCTGCTCGGGCCGCGTGAGACGCTCGAGTCGCTGACGCCGCTCATCGACGCGAGGTTCCCGAACGGCGCCATGGGGGCAGCCACGATCGTGCGCACGGCGCGCGACTGGCTCTTCGGCGACCCAGCGCGGGCACGGGTCGAGGCGCGCGGCCGCGCGCTGTACGGCAAGCTCGCCGCCGCGCTCGGCTGGATGGCCGCCCCCGGCGAGACGCCCGAGCGCTCCTTGCTGCGTCGCGACGTGCTGCGCTTCATGGCGGAGGTCGCGCGCGATCCCGCCGTGCGAAGGGAGGCCGCGAGGCTCGGACGCGCCTACGTCGGCTTCGGCAAGGACGGCGCGATCCACGCCGACGCCGTCGACGCGAACCTCGTCGATCTCGCGCTCGACGTCGCGGTCGAGGAGGGGGACGAGAAGCTGTTCGACGCCCTCGCCGCGCGCCTCGCCGCCGAGCGCGACGCGGTGCTGCGCGGCCGGATCGTGCACGCCCTCGCGTCGGCTGCCGACCCCACGCGCGCCGCCCGCCTCCGGGCCCTGTTGCTCGATCCGCGCGTGTGGGTGAGCGAGGTCCCGCGGGCGCTCCACTGCCAGTTCGGCCGCGCGGAGACGCGCGACGCGGCCTGGGCGTGGCTGAAGGCGAACCTCGACGCGCTCGGCAAGCGCCTCCCCTCTGCCTCGGCCGGCGCGCTTCCGTGGCTCGCCGCCCCCTACTGCGACGCGGCCCACGAGGCCGAGATCCGCGCGTTCTTCGAACCGCGCAGCGGCGCGTTCGAAGGAGGACGGCGCAACCTCGCCGAGTCGCTCGAGATCGTCCACCAGTGCGTAGCCCGGCGCGCGGCGCACGGAGAGGCGATGCGCGCGCTGTTCGTGAAGTAGATCGGCTCGCGGCGCCTGACGACCGCGTCGGGCGCCGTTCGGCGTCGAACGAGGCGGCGCCGGCGCGTCGCGAGGGAGCAGGCGGCAAGTGGCAGGCACGCGAGCGACGGTGAGGCTCTCGAGCGCGGTCGCCCGCCTCGCGCTGGCGTGCCTCGCGTCGCTCGCCTGCGGCGCGTGCGTGTACGCGCGCATCTTCTACTTCAACGTCCCGAGCCTCGCGGCGTCGACATACTTCGCGCATCGCGAGGTGCGCGCCTCGTCGCACCCGATCCCGCTGCGCAAGGACGAGCTCGAGGCCCAGCTCGTGCTCGCCGGCGATCGACGCGAGCGCTTCGGCACCCTCGACGCGCTGCTCGCCTCGACCCGCACGCGCGCGTTCCTCGTGCTGCTCGACGATCGCATCGTCTACGAGCGCTACCTCGGCGGGGCCGACGCCGAGACGCAGCTGCCGTCGTTCTCGATGAGCAAGACGTTCGCGGCGCTCTTGGTGGGGTGCGCGATCGACGACGGGCTCATCGGCTCGACCGACCAGTCGATCGTCGACTACCTCCCCGAGCTCGCGAGCAAGCCTGGCTACCGCGACGTGCGGTTCGACAACCTGCTGCGCATGAACAGCGGGATCGACTTCGCCGAGGCCTCCGTGGCGGGCGCGGCGCTCTACTACACGACCGACCTTCGCTCGCAGCTGTTCGCCTACGACGTGCGCTGGAAGCCCGGCACCCGCTATCTCTACGGCGGGCTCGGCATCCAGCTGATCTGGGGCGCGCTCGAGCGTCGGCTCGGCGGGCGCACGATTTCCTCGTATTTCGAGCAGCGCGTGTGGGATCGCCTCGGCGCCGCGAGCGCCGCCTCCTGGTCGCTCGACAGCCGCGCGCACGGCGTCGAGAAGCTCTTCGGGGGCTTCAACGCCACCGCGCGCGATCACGCGAGGCTCGGCAAGCTGTTCCTCGACGGCGGCCAGGTGGGTGGGCGCCGGCTGGTCTCGAACGACTGGATCGTGCGCTCGCTCGAGCCCGACCCCGTCGCCGGCACGGTGCCGACGAGCGAGGGGCCGATGCGTCGCGGGATGTACCAGTGGTTTCTGACGCTCGACGGCTGCTGCTACTTCTCCAAGGGCTACGAGGGGCAGTACGTGTTCGTCGACGCCGCCAAGAAGCTCGTGTTCGTCCGCTTCGGCGAGGAGTACGGCGGCGCCGACTGGCCCGCGCTGTTCGTCGGCCTGGCAAGCCAGCTCTGAGGGCCCGGCGGGCCGTCGCGAGCGCGCGTCGCCGAGGCGCTACGGCACCGTCATGATCGGCAGGGCCTTGCCGCCCATGATCACCGTCTTGCTGTTGGGCGAGCTGGCCAGGTCCTTCTCGGCCTTGATGCGCTCCATCTCGAGCACCTTGTCGTTCAGGTGCGCGGTCACCGTCTTGTTGTAGTCGTCCATCGCGTCGCCCTCGATCTTCTTCTGCCTGGCCTTCGACTTCGCGATGATCTCCTCGGACTCGGCGGTCGCCTGCGCGTCGATCTTGCGCCGCTCGGCCTCGGCCCGCTGCTCGAGCATCTTCTTCTCGCTCTCGGCCTTCGACTCGTCGATCACGTACTTCATCTTGAGCGCCTTCTGCTCGGCCTCGAGCTTGTCGTTGATCGCGCGCTGGATCGGCTCCGGCAGCTTCACGTTTCGAACCAGCACCGCTTCGAGCACGATGTGGCGCCCCTCGATCGCCTTCTCGACCCCCTCGCGGATCAGGCGCTCGATCGTCTCGCGCTGCGTCGAGTAGATCTCCTCGGGCTGGTAGCGGCCGACCACGCGCCGCGCCTGCGAGCGGATCGTCGGGCCGAGGAGGATCGAGTAGTAGTGGATGCCGAGGTCGTGATCGATCGCGATGACCTCCTCCGGGTTGATGTGGTAGCGGACCGACGCGTCGATCTCGATGCGCAGGCCGTTGGCCGCGAGCACCTCGAGCTGCTCGTCGCGCCCCTGCGATCGGGCGTTGTAGACGGTCACGTGGTCGTAGACGCCGATGTGCCAGGCCCCCTCTTTGTAGACCGTCTTGTCGATGCCGTTCGGGGTCCACACGACGCCGACCTCGCCGGCGTTGATCGTCGCGTAGGAGCACGCGCTCGACAGCAGGCAGGCGCCTCCGAGCGCGAGGAGCGAGAGGCGAGGGACGAACGGAACGTGCATGGCTGACCTCCTCGCGACGCGTCGTCGCGATCGAAGCGGATCTCAGAACGTGAGCGACACGCCCCCTTCGAGCGTGAAGGCCTGGTAGAGCGACCCTTGATCCGACATGACCAGATCGCGGCCGCCCAGATCGAAGGAGACCGGCCCAATCGGCGCCGTGATGCCGATGCCGATGCCGCCCGTGGGGCGCGTGCTCCACTGCGAGGCGAACGCGCCGCCGACCAGCGCCTCGACGTACGGCGCGGGCACGAGCGGCGGGAAGGCGTAGCGGACGCCGAAGGTGAACGCCTGCAGCGCGCCGTCGGCCCCCTTGGGCGTGACGCCGAGGTAGTCGTAGCCGCCGAAGACCGAAAGGCCGCGCGGCGACTGCCAGCCGACCCTCGCGCCGACCGCCCCCGCGTACTGCGCGGGCGCCCCCTGGAACGAGCCGACGATCCCGAGCCCGCCGTCGATGCCGAGGAAGATCCCCTCCGCGGCGCCGCCGTGGCCGCCGTGCCCCCCGCCGCCGCCGACGCCGATGGGGCGCGCCAACAGGGGCAGATCGTCCGCGCGCGCGGGTCCGCTGGCCGCGGTCACCGCGCACGCACCCACCAACACCGTGACGAAGCCGATCGCCCTCATGGCTGCCTCCGCGGCCTCCCCTATGGCAAGGGATAGACCAAGGTAGAGCCTCGCAGCGTCGCATTTTTTTGCGGTGATGACGGACAATCGGCGGAGATTCTCCCGGGCGGATCGGGAAATGCGCCCGACGAACGGCCGGTGCGCCGATCGAGCGATGCCCCACCGGCGCCTCGATCGAGCATGCGCGCTCGCGGTAGGGTCGAGGCGGAGGCACACCCGCCATGAGCAAGCGCGTCGGACTCACCGTGCTCGAGGACATGACCAAGGAGCAACTGATCGCGCTGGTGGTCGACGACGCGAAGAACTGGCTCGCCCACGACGGGCTCTGGTTTCAGGCGGTCGAGGGGACGCACGGCATGGACGCCGCGATCGACGCCGATCGCGCCGCGTGGGAGCGCTTCACGGTGATCGAGGCGCAGCGGATCATGGCGCGGCTCGGCATCTCGCCCGGCGGCGGCATCCCCGCGCTGCTGGAGGCGCTGAAACACCGGCTCTACGCCCGCCTCAACGATCAGGACGCCATCGAGGTCACCGACCGACGCGCGGTCTTCCGGATGGTCGACTGCCGCGTGCAGTCGGCGCGTCGGCGAAAGGGGCTCCCCGACTTCCCCTGCAAGTCGGTCGGCGTCGTGGAGTACAGCGAGTTCGCGCGCACCATCGACCCGCGCATTCGGACGCGATGCGTCGCGTGTCCCCCCGACCCCGGAGAGCGCGACTACTACTGCGCCTGGGAATTCACCCTCGAGTGAGCCGTCGAGTGAGCCCTCGTGCGCGCTTTCGACGTCGAGCGCGCCGCTTGCACGCCAGGCGACTCAGTGCCGCTGCCGGGCGCAGCGTGTGCACGAAGGGAACGCATGTCCGAGCTCTCCCTCGCCCCCGACAGCCCCGAGATCCTGCTCGTCATTCGCGACGAGGAGCTGCGCCTGGCCCTCGCGGACCTGCTGCGCGTCGAGGGGTTCGCCACGCGCCACGCGCACGCGGTCGACGAGGTGCCGGCGAGGCTCTCCGCCCCCAAGCCGATCGCCATGATCGTCGATGCGTCGCTCGAGCGCGACGACGCGCGCCGGCTGCTCGATCGACTGGCGGACGCGTCGTTCGGCGTGCCGACCGTGGTGGTCGCGCAGAAGCCCGGGCTCGCGGATCGGGCCCACGAGCTGGGCTTCGGGTGCGTCGAGATCCCCTTCGGTCGCTTCGCGCTGCAGTCGGAGATCGCGCGCGTGCGCGCGGCCAACGGGCGACCGAGCTGAGTCCGACGAAGCGCCGCGCGCCGCGGGCACGTGTGCGCGCCGCGCGCGTCCGCCGTGGGTGCGTCGCGTGCTACGAGCGTCGGGGCATGGGGCGCATGATGAAGTTCGATCCGAAGACGCGACAGCTCGCGCGTCAGGCTCTGCGCGACGTGCCGCGCCTCTGGCCGGAGCAAGAGCGGTGGAGCGAGCCGCCGACCTCGCCGGTGCGCGAGGCCGCGCCCGCGTCGCCCTCCCCGCAGCCGAAGGCCTTGGACGGGCGTCTGCGCCGCGCGCCGATGCTCGCGAGGCTCTTGCT